>NZ_JAUBSF010000099.1:0-24326 GCF_036704615.1 Microcoleus sp. K4-B3 | reverse complement strand
GCAGTCCATAGGGTGGGATGCGAATTAACCAAAGTTACTAAGCTAGTCTACCACACAATAACAGACCAGTACCAAAAAAAGATGCAGTACGTGTGACGCTAACCCTCAAGCCAGAGACGGTCAAGCTTCTAAAAATGACCGGGAACATGAGTCAAGCGGTGGATAAGTTCATCGAACTGATTAAGCAGGGGTGCGTACAGCACGACGGGATGCTTAACCCGCTCCCTCGGTCGGAACCCGAAAACCTAGAGTCACAAGATGCACACAGTGAGAATGAAGCGATCGCACTCCCGTCCCGAAACCCCAAGCCACCTTACTGGACAGAGGTACTTACAAGGAAAGGGATGATAGAGCGCGGGTTTAGCGCATATAAGCTCGATAATATGCCCAGTGGCACTGCCGTTAGGGATGGGTACGGCAGGTTGTGGTGGAAAGAGGCGATCGACAAGGGTAACGAGAATTTACGCCCCCTAGGTTCACGTGCAGGTACGGTGTGGTGTCGGTAGAAGATTGATAGAAGAGTTCGCTTGTAAGTGAGTATCAGGTAGGGGACACTGGGACAGGCGAACAGGCAGTAACAAGGTTAAAAAACCCTCAAAAATGACTGTTTTGCTAGAGTGTTGATAGAAATTGGGTAGCCAATGGTTGAAAGTATTGATAAATGGTAAATAGATGATAGTTGTAAAAAACGTATCAAAACAGTTTGGCAGTTTCCAAGCACTCGATCGAGTCAGCTTAGAAATTGAATCCGGTTCCCTAGTCGCATTGTTGGGCCCGTCTGGTTCCGGCAAGTCTACGCTGCTGCGGCTGATTGCCGGTTTAGAAATGCCCGACTCCGGCAAAATCTGGCTGACAGGACAAGATGCCACGAATACTAGCGTCCAAGACCGCAAAATAGGGTTCGTGTTTCAGCACTACGCGCTATTCAAGCACATGACAGTGCGAAAAAACATCGCTTTCGGCATGGAAATTCAGAAAACACCGCCGGCGAAAGTCAAATCGCGGGTAGAACAATTGTTGAATTTAGTGCAATTGGGAGGATTGGGCGATAGATACCCGTCGCAACTTTCAGGAGGCCAGCGACAGCGGGTGGCCCTCGCGAGAGCCCTAGCTGTGGAACCGAAAGTGTTACTGCTAGACGAACCTTTTGGAGCTCTCGATGCCAAAGTTCGCAAAGATTTACGTGCTTGGTTGCGGCGACTGCACGACGAAGTACACGTTACCACAGTCTTTGTGACGCACGATCAAGAAGAAGCAATGGAAGTTGCCGATCGCATTACAGTAATGAACAAAGGTAAAATCGAACAAGTAGGAACACCCGCAGAAATTTACGACCATCCAGCGAGTGCTTTTGTCATGAGTTTTATCGGCCCCGTCAATGTTTTGCCCAGCAGTTCGAGAATGTTTCAAGACAACGGATTTGACTCAGCCAACCCGGAGATTTTCTTGCGCCCTCACGACGTAGTAATTGAAACTACAGAAAATAGTGCAACAGTGCCTGCAAGAATTAGTCGCTTGATTCATTTGGGATGGGAAATTCAGGTAGAATTAACCTTAGATGACGGTCAAGTAGTAAACGCTAATTTGACCAGAGAAAAGTTTGATCTATTGCAGTTACAGCCGCAGCAAAAAGTGTTCGTTAAACCAAAAGATGCCAAGTCGTTTCCACTTTTTTATTCTATCTGATACCAATTCTGAAAACTCGATCTAAATTTAAAACATCAAATATCTGGGTAGGGACGCGGTAATGGCGTCTCTACCCAGACATTTGCAGGGACAGCGCGTTGCCGTGTCCCTACTATTTGATACTGACAACTGCGCGCAGAGTTAGTTTTTGATGTCGCCGACAGCCTTTTTGACTTGTTGCTCAAAGGATGTAGCCTTTGTGTTAGAAGGATTTTTCATTTTTTCAATGTCAGCGTCTCCCTGAACTTCGTTTGGCCCTTTGCTGGCTTTTTCTTGAGTTTCTTTTAATGACATCGGATTGTCCAGCACAACTTTTTGAGCTTCTTTCTCAATTCCCAAAAGTTGATCTTCACCTCTGGTAGGGCTGCTGGTAACGGCAAAAGCCGGGAAAGCATTAGAAACAAACATCAAGGCACAAAAAGAAAAAGCTATTAAAGTACGAACTAAACGCTTGACCGGGAGGCTAAAGCTGATAAAAGACATACAAAATTTCTCCGTTTTTACAAGTTTTCATCGCTGAGATTGTTGACTGGCTGAATCTCACTCAAATTCTGCCCAATCTTTAACTCATGTTTGATAAAAGCAACAGCATTTAGCCGTTGCTTTTTGTCAAATCGATCTAACATATTATATTTAGCTAAAAAAGCTGGTATTTGAAATCCTTCTCAGGGAATATTTCTCAATGAGTCGCGCGGGTCATCCCAAAGCCGTGGTGTAAAAGGCGCACCCGAAGGCACTTGTGTAGAATCTAAAAAATTCTACCTAAGTGCCTTCGGGTGCGCCTCACATAGCGGTATTAATGTGACTGACGAGTTTTTCCGTGGGGTGGGGGCGGGTTTATTTAGCCTGTTTGCACTGTTAGAGGGCGCTTGAGTGAACCCCTAGAGAGGTTTCGTGAAAATTTTGCAAGATATCAGATGTGCCCGACTGTCCGCTGACTAATGACTGATGACTAATGGCTGCTGCTGCCGCACGGGAACTTGATATTTTGCTAAATAAGTCTTAATTTCTCCGACGCTAAGTTGCCCGTAATGCAGCAGGGAAGCCAGGAGTGCGGCTTCTGCTTTGCCGTCAGTCACGGCTTCGTAGATGTGGTGACAGTTGCCGGCACCGCCGGAAGCAATGACGGGAATTTCGACAATTTCGGCGATGCTGCGGGTTAATTCCAAGTCGTAACCGGCTTGAGTGCCGTCAGAGTCCATGCTTGTCACCAGAATTTCGCCGGCGCCGCGCTGTTCGGCTTCTTTGGCCCAGGCGATCGCATCTTTGCCGGTATTTTCTCGCCCTCCGCGCACGTACACGTCCCAACCGGGATTATCCGCATCTTGCCGTTTGCGGGCGTCGATCGCGATTACAATGCACTGATTGCCAAATCGATCGCTCGCTTTGTCAATTAAACTCGGATCGCGCACCGCCGCCGAATTAATACTCACCTTGTCTGCGCCCGCCCTCAATAAACTTTTAATGGTGTCTAAGGATTGGATGCCGCCGCCCACAGTCAAAGGGATAAATACTCGATCGGCCGTGCGGTACACCACATCAATAATAATGTCTCGGTCTTCGTGAGTCGCGGTAATGTCCAGAAACACCAACTCGTCAGCACCGGCATCGTTGTATACCTGAGCCATTTCTACCGGATCGCCAGCATCCTGAAGGTTAACAAAATTGACACCTTTGACCACGCGGCCGGCTTTGACATCCAGACAAGGCAAAATTCTTTTCGACAACATAAAATTCTCGTGTTTCTAATTTATTGACCGCCGCAGCGAGGAAAAGGCTTTGTTGATATCTTCAAAAACATGAAGTTAAGCAACAAATCTTAAAGATACCTTGTGTTTAACAACTCTCGGTATGAGCCGGAGAGCCATTTTCCAGTTTTTTGGGGCCCCCTCAGCATAAATAAAACTTGGCTCTGGGTGCGCTAGGCGACATTAGGTAGAATATTGGGCAGATAGTTATATTTTCGGCAACAAGCAGCAAATTTAACTCCCCAGATACATCTTTGGGGTGAAAAATATGACAATTTCGCTTATGATCGAACCATAACTACCTTCGCTGGCGATCGAATTGTGGTTCGGCAATCCTGTAGGGTTTGGTGCATCGACGATCGACTAAACAATTTTAGATTTGAGAACAGGCGATTTGAGGTTTTTTAGTAGCAATCTCAGTTATAAGCCGCGCGGTAAAGTTAAAATTTAAAGTTTAAAACCTCAAATTGGTTGACTTGATGTCGTTTTTAGGGCTGTGGTGACTTTGCAAGCCAATCCACATTTGGTACTTCGTACAGAGAAAAGCGGCAATCGCTACTTGCCGCTCTCCGGCAGCAATTGCTGGACAGTAGGGCGGAGCGATGACAATAATTTTGTACTGACCGATCGCTGGATTTCCCGTAATCACGCGATGTTACAGCAAATGGAGACAGGAGAGTTCTATCTGATCGACTTGGGCAGCCGCAACGGTTCCTTTGTCAACGGGCGGCGCGTCAGTATTCCTGTCACTCTCAGAAATGGCGATCGGATTATTTTCGGTCAAACCGAATTGGACTTCTACAACCCAACCGCCGGCCACCGGATCGAGCCAATACACGAGACAGACTCTGACGATTTTACGGCAACTTTGACGGTGCGCAGCCTGATTAGCGTCATGGTAATGGACATCCGAGACTTTACTGTTTTGACTAGGCAGCTAGACGAAACCCTACTCTCAGAAGTCATCGGCAGTTGGTTCCGCAAAGCAGGACTGATCATTCGCGAACACGGCAGTTGGGTAGACAAATACATCGGCGATGCCATCATGGCTGTCTGGTTCCACAAAACCAGCGGTGTCAGCAGCGAGGAAATGATGCGGATTTGCCAAGCTTTGAGCGAACTGCACAAGGCAACAGACGAACTCAGCAGCCGTTACCCCCTGCCTTTTCCTTTGCGAGTCGGGGCCGGAATCAATACCGGTTATGCAATGGTGGGAAATTCTGGCAGCAGCGACCGATCGGACTATACCGCCTTGGGAGATACTGTAAACGCAGCATTTCGCCTGGAATCTTGCACCAAGCAACTCGGCAAGGATATCGCTGTGGGAGAAACGACCTACAAATACCTGACGCAATTGGGTGCCCAGGGCGCTTTCGAGCAGCACACCGTTTCTTTGAAGGGTTACGACACTCCCACCGTGACTTACGGCGGTACTTATTCTGACTTGAACGCTTTTCTCAAAACGAAAGGAAAGAATTCTCGATAGCTAGAAAATTGCGTGGGGGGCAAAAATTAACCCTTTAAAATGCCAGTCCGAGTTGTTAATTTGGAGGGCCTTCTATAAACTTGCCTGCGATGCCTAAATTGGCAGAGGTATCATATATCGTCCGTGATGTCAATACCTCAATGTAAATTTTATAACAGCCCTCTACGTGTTGCGGATTTATCTGAAAAACTGCATAAGCAAAATGGTAGTCTCTACATAAATGCTGTGTATGAAATTAGGAGACAAAACTTCATGAAACGATTGGGTCGTCTATTGGCAGTATTGGGCTTAGTGCTGGGCTGCTTTGCATGGGCTGGAGACCAAAGCGCGATCGCGGCGACCTTGAGCCGTATCGTCTTGCCATCATCCTCGCTCCTAGCTGTTGAAGCTCCGGTTAGAACCAATCGCGCCGATGACAAGCTTGCCACAGAATACGGCAAAAAACTTGATTTGAACAACAGCGCCGTCCGGGACTTTCGGGACTTTCGAGGGTTGTATCCCACTTTAGCTCGAGTAATTATTAAGAATGCTCCTTACGAAAAAGTTGAGGACGTACTCAACATTTCAGACTTGACGGAAGCTCAGAAAAAAGTGCTGCAAGCTAACATGGACAAATTCACTGTAACTGATGTTGAATCAGTCTTTATTGAAGGAGACACCAGGTTAAATAATGGTCTCTACGACTAGGTAGCAGCGGGTCTCATTTGAAGGCAGAAGTCATTTGGCAGAAGGCATTCGGTAGAAAGAAAAGATTTTTTTTCTATAGGCTGATGACTTCTGCCTTTAATTTATCAAGACTTACTTTCAACCACCATTCAGAAAAAGCCTGCCAAAATTCCCTAGATTCAAATAAGCGGGTTCCCCAGATTCATCTGTAGACTCAATTCTTTAATCTAAAATCTAAAATATAAGCTCGATCGACAGACATTACTTCTACTCCACAGATGAATCTGGGGAGTCAATTCTAAAATCTAAAATCTAAAATCTAAAATCTAAAATCGACTGGCGGCAGACTTATGACTGACAAATTTGACGTATTGGTAATAGGTGCTGGCGCGGCGGGTTTGTACACAGCACTTTGCCTGCCAGAGCATTTGCAGGTGGGCTTGATCAATAAAAATACCCTGCCTGTTTCTGCTAGTGATTGGGCTCAAGGAGGGATTGCCGCGGCGATCGCCCCTGAAGATTCGGCAGAGCTGCACGTTCAGGATACACTGGCTGCGGGAGCCGGTCTTTGCGATTTGGAAGCGGTGAAATTTTTAGTCGAAGAAGCTTCAGCTTGCATTGACTCCCTCGTGAAAATGGGCGTTGCATTCGATCGCACCGGCCCAGATTTAGCCCTCACCCTAGAAGCTGCCCACTCCCGCCGCCGAGTTCTCCACTCCGCCGACACTACGGGCAAAGCGGTTGTCAGTACCCTGACAGCAAAAGTATTGAGCCGCAAAAACATTCAACTCGTATCTCCTGCCTTTGCTTTGAGTCTGTGGCTAGACGAAACCGGGCGCTGTCAGGGCATTAGCTCGATTTGCGGCTCGCGAGTCAAGTGGCTGCGGGCCCAGGCAGTGGTGCTGGCGACAGGCGGCGGCGGACAGGTTTTTGCTCAAACGACCAATCCGTCGGTAAGTACCGGGGACGGGGTGGCAATTGCTTGGCGCGCCGGGGCGCTGCTGCGAGATTTAGAATTTGTGCAGTTTCACCCGACGGCGCTGAGCACAGCGGGCGCGCCTCGGTTTCTGATTAGCGAAGCGGTGCGGGGAGAAGGAGCTCATTTGGTTGACAGTAATGGATATCGCTTTGCTTTTGACTCTCACCCCAGCGGGGAACTCGCCCCTCGGGATGTTGTCAGCCGCGCTATTTTCCGCCACTTGCAGAAGACGGGAGAACCTCATGTTTGGCTGGATATGCGCCCGATTGCTGTCGATCGACTGCGCTACAGGTTTCCGAATATTATTCAAGTGTGCGCTGATTGGGGAATTGATATTTTTTCCGAACCGGTGCCGGTGACGCCCGCTGCCCATTACTGGATGGGAGGGATTGTGGCTGACAAATTTAACCAAACATCAATTCCGGGTTTGTACGCGGTGGGAGAAACTGCGAGCACGGGGGTACACGGCGCTAACCGATTGGCGAGCAATTCGCTGCTGGAGTGTCTGGTTTTTGGGGCGCAAATGGGACTTTTGCAGCTAGAAGGTGGAAGACCCAAGGCATTCGCAGATCGGGAAGCAGCAGGGGAAATCTTAGAAAAATCGATTTCTGAAAAGGACATTGAGGCGATCGAAAAGTTGCGGGTCGAATTACCGAATTTGGTGTGGCAGAGTGCGGGAATTTGCCGGGGACAACGCGATTTGGAAAGTGCGATCGTCCAAGTTGAGATTTGGCGGCAAGAATTTGCTTCGTTGCCTTTGAGTCAAGCGCTTGATAATTTGCAACCCGGACAAGTTATTGATTTTTCGCCTGCTGATGCGGAGAATAGCTCGATTTTACGAAATTGGGGAGAAGTTGGCAATTTATTGGATATCGGCTACTTAATTGTCAAAAGTGCTGCGTTTCGCACGGAAAGCCGCGGCGGTCACTACCGGGTGGACTATCCTCTCACAGATCCGGATTGGTGCACGCACACCTTAATTCACTACTGCAATTGGTACAAATCTGCTGCTCAATCTGGGCGAATAGAAGATTGAAAAATGGGGGTCAGCGCGTCCCCGTACCGTCACTTTTGGGGTTCCCGTTCGGGTCTGGTTCGTATTTTTGGTAAGTTGCAAACCTAGATGTTGGTGTAACTGTCCCAACTGTGGAGGTCGATCGATCTTTTGTTAAGTTGGTAGTGGAGTTGCTGGCAAGTGGAGCCGCATTTGCGGTCCCGACTGTATTTACTTGTAGGCAGGCAGCCAGAGTTGCCGTTGTTGTGAGCTTAATCAAAGTACGCATATTATTCACAGCCTTATTCAAATCACCGAAGTAGATGCACGCCCGTACCGCCTATTATATCTATCAATTTCCGTAGTTCCACTGATATATTTACATTTTCTTTAATTAACTTTCATAAGTTTACGTAAACTGGTTTAATTTAAGGCTTTTTGACGATTATAATTGGGTTTCCAGTATCAGGTTTTGATTTTTTTAATAATTTGTAACATTTAGATGAGACGGCAATTTGCTGTAAAAATTTTCATATTTTTGTAAGTCTATCTAATGACAGATGACAGGCTATACGAGTTAAGACTATACATTTCAATTTTTTGGACATTTTTTTGAACGGTTTCAAAAAGTTTACATGGCTTACGGTTTCAGGAGCTATTTTTTCAAAGCTAGCTGCACATCGGACATCTTAAAATAATATCACCCCACAACCGAATCAGGGTTTGAGGTCTAAAAATTGCTCAAATTTTGTCCGAATCATTGAGAATTTTAGATTAAAAAATTGAATAATTAGGAATGACTGATGAAGATCGTGGCTTGGAGTTTACCTACAGTAGCATTATTTTTTTAAAGTGGTATTCATGAAAAAAATTGATATTGATTTTTTCCGCGTTCCTTAGCACGATACATCGCAGCATCCGCATTTTTGACTAAAATCTCTGGATCTTGACCGTCAATGGGATATAAACTAATGCCAATACTCGTAGTTACAGAAATGGTATGTTCTTCTAAAATAAAAGGCTGCATGATGGCGTCGCAAATTTTTTCAGCTACTTTCGCAGCTTCCTCGCGACCTGGAATGGCGGGCAGAATGACTGTGAACTCGTCGCCACCCAGCCGCGAAATAGTATCGCTGCCGCGCAAGGATTTTTTGAGCCGACTGGCAACTGTTTTTAAGAGCAAATCGCCTACATTGTGTCCGAGAGTGTCGTTGATTGACTTAAATCCATCTAAATCTAAAAACAGTAAAGCTACCAATTCCTGCTTGCTGGAGGCTCTTTCTAGAGACTGATCCAAGCATTCGTAAAACATTTTGCGGTTGGCCAAACCCGTGAGAGCATCGTGATCGGCTTGGTGGCTGAGTTCAGCATTTTTTTGTTCTAGGGCATTTTCCCGGAGTTGGCGCTCGGTAATATCTCTGATTGCTCCGACTAAAAATAGGTTGCCGGCAGCATCTTTATGCAGGGATCTTTTAGTCGCAATCAGATGCGTAATTCCGTGAGCGTCAGTAAAATATTCTTCATTTTCTCGCGGCTGGTGAGTTTGCAATACTAATTCGTCTTGCTGCCAAAATATCTCGGCTTCAGCTTGGGGAAATAAATCGTAATCTGTGCGGCAGGTTAAAATTTCTAAAGGATAGCCGATAAAGCGACAATATGCCTGATTCAAAACAACGCAGCGGTGATTTCGATCTTTTACAAAAATGGGGTCGGGAATTGTATCGATTAGCGATTGTAAAAATTCTTTAGACCGTTTTAATTCTTCTTGCAAGTGAGCCAGATAACCCACAACTGCGGCACCAGAACCCACAAGACTGAGGATTGGAGGAATTAACGGCAGCCACCAACCGGCTAAAAAGGCTAAGTATAAACTGGCACTCAGACCGAGACAGATACTCGATAAACAGTAAGCCGATCGACCGAGCGATCGCAAATTCCAACTCACACTTGCTCCCGCCCAAGACCAGAGTAAAATCCACAGCAACTCGGCAACCTCTGGCCAGACATTGATCCCCCCGCGCCCGTCGAGGGCTGCACTTAAAATTTGGCTCAAGAAATGAGCCTGAAGCTCGACTCCCGGTATTTGCTGGGGAGGAGCAAACCAACCCGAGCTGTAAGCATTTTGGTAAAAGTCTCTGAGGCTGGGGGCAGTTGAGCCGATCAAGACAGCGCGCGATCGCACAAAATCAGCGGGTACTTTGCCAGAAAGCAGGTCGCTCATCGATGCAGTGCGGAAACGGCCTCGCGGGCCGCGCAGGTTGGCCAAAATTTGATAGCCGCGGCTGTCCGATCGAACGTAAGCACCGTCGTTAGGTTGAAAAGGCCGAAAAACCCCCTTACCTAACTGCAAGTATTTAGGATTGACTGTTGCTGGTTGAGGGAAAATTTTTTCGCTTTCGAGGTAACGCAAAGCGAGTCTCAGCGCGAAACTTTCATGAGTTTTGCTGTCTCCGGGCCAAGCGTAGAGCAAAGTTCGGCGCACTTTTGAGTCAGCGTCGATGACAACGTTGTTGAAACCGATTCGATCGAGCTTGTCAAGTACCGGAGGTGGCCGAACTCCGAACCTGGTTTCGTCTGGCATTAACTCAATGCCGATTAAGTTGGGAATAGTTTTAAAAGTTTTGAGCAATTCGGCGTTACCCGGTTGAGTTGGCAAATCTCGGTAAACGTCGAGGCCGATCGCCCGCGGCTTGCCAGCCTGCAATTTTTGCAGCAATTGGGCCAATACAGCATCGGAAATTGGGTAGCCGTATTTTTGCAAGTCAGCTTCCTTAATTTCTACAATGACGATGCGCGAGTCAATTGGTTCGGCCGGCCGCCAGCGCACAAAGTAGTCGAAAGCAGCCCATTCCCACACCTGAAAAAATCCGAACCAGCGCATTACAATGACCGTACCAGCAACGGCACTCGCAGTAATCAATACTCGGCGTTCTCGATCGAGCCATTTTTTGATAGTTTTTAGCATATTTTCGTGATTTTTGCCTCGCCCTTCGAGCCTCTAAGCTACTACTACATATAGCTTTTAGATCTCCGGGACGATCGGCTCAGTCGATTTTAGATTTTATTTTTTATTTTTTAGATTATCCAATTTTTTTGTTTTTCGGTGCGGGCGAGTCGATTTTAGATTTTATTTTTCGGTGCGATCGGGCTGCAACAACATAAACCGGGTTGCTCAACCAAAATATATGATTTCAACAATGACTCTGGAAGCAGAAATCCGGTTTCTTGAGTTTTTGTGTATAGCAGATGTTGAAGGCCCTTCGGCTCCCTTAGGCTCCGGGATCGGGCAAGTCGCGGTTCCTGAGCGAAGTCGAAGGGCAGGGTAAAAAGAAGGAAGAAGGAAGATCGAAGTTGCTATCCACGGCAATGGTTTCAGCAATTAAGAACTTTCTCAACGTCGGGCACAGTTGCTATAGAGGTTCTTGGGTAGATGAGGTACACAATCACACTTAAAAAGTAAAAAGCTTAGCAACACTGGTTTCGGCATATTTGATTTTTGCGATCGCCGCTATCTACCTAGTTTGTACTAATTTTTTAGTGATTGTAGAGGCGAGATTTTAGATTAATTTCGCAGCACGAGACAGCTATCAACTAAGCTAAAAATCAGGAGATTTCCTTGCCATAAACCTAAAATCTGCCATCTATAATCTCAAACTTTTTCTATCTGTTTTGAAAGTTGCGCGGGCCGGTGTAACCCGATAAGTCAGCGAGTTTCTCCAAAGATTGCGTCCCGGAATAAAACTGACCTTTAATCTCCCAAGTAGGGAAACCTTTAATATTCGCAGCAGCAGCTTGGCAAATTTCAGCGCGGGAATTTTGCCCCTTGGGATCGCATTCAACGTAATCGATTATCGCAGCACCTTCTTTACCAAAAAGCATTTTTTGGTCGTGGCAGTGGGGACACCAGTAAGCGCTGTATTGTTTCGCCCCGATTTGTCTGAGGTGGCGGGCCAAAGCAAGTTGTGCCGGGCCGGAGGTTGTAGTGACGGCAGGGGGTACAATTCCGGGGGTAGAGACAGAAGCAGCAGGTGAGTTGACACTGTTATAAAGTCCCAAGGCGCCGATCGAACTCACCATTGCTACCAAAATGCCTGTAAACACCAACTGTCCGATATCTTCCCACTCGCGCCCGACTAGCACCAGCACAAACAGCGACAGTGAAAATACGGCGGAACTGATGCAATAAATGCACAATTCCTGAATTTCAAAAGCCATCAAATAAATCAAATAGCTGCTGAAAATTACCATCGCAGCGGTGATGATAAATAGCGCTTGCCAAGTTTTGTTTTCTACTTGAGAGTGCAGTCCTTTCTTGGTGTCGGGATTGACGGCTTTGGGAGCGAATGCCAGGATTGCTATGCTCAGGTAAGCCAGACAGCCTAACAAACTTAAAGGCACAGTGCCAAAGACTGTAGCGTAGGGACTGTTGAGAACTTTGTCGCAGCCGCTGGTGGGACAAATGACCGAGCCTGTCGTGAATTTAGCGATCGTGAGATAGGCCGTTTCTACGACGCCGATGGCTGCGATCGCTCCTATCACAGTCCTAGACCAGCGATGAATCCAAGGGGTTGAACGTCGGCGAATCATTTTTTGATTTGGTAATTGGTAATTGGGACGTTGAAAGAAGAAGGAAGTTGGGCAACGAGCAATCTACTGCATTTAACAAATTGAACGGATCGATGTTGAAGGAAGAAGTCAAAATTCAGAAGTCAGAAGTCAGAGCAAAAAAAGAGCTATCCGTGTATCTGTGACTTCCGTGTCGTGAATCAAGGGAATTGATAATTGGTGATTGGGAATTGATAATTG
Source organism: Microcoleus sp. K4-B3 (assembly GCF_036704615.1). Lineage (NCBI taxonomy): Bacteria > Bacillati > Cyanobacteriota > Cyanophyceae > Oscillatoriales > Microcoleaceae > Microcoleus > Microcoleus sp. K4-B3. Next base: position 11,961 of record NZ_JAUBSF010000099.1, on the reverse strand, counting down.
GTGATTGGGAATTGATAATTGGGAATTGATAATTGGTGCTTTCTTTCACTATTAGGTCTTCGTTTTCAGCTATGACCGATTACCGATTACCGATTACCCCTTCCCATTTTACGTTTTACTTTTGACTTTGCCCGGTTCCGGTGTTGGCCCTCTTGAGCCATTAGCGTCTCTGTTTTCCTGTTCGCGTTCTTTCTGTGAGAAGCTGCGGCGGGCGGCTTCTACAAACTGACTAACGCGGATCGGATCGATCGGCTGCTCGATGCGGCCGTTTCGCTTCAGGGAACTCGATACGATTACGCCGTCAGCGGCCTGCATGAGGGTGGAAATGTTTTCCCACGAGGCGCCGCTACCGATGAAAACTGGAATTCCTGCCGCTGCTGCACTCGCGAGTTCTAAGTCTTCGAGATTGGGAGGGCTGCCTGTTGTCCAGCCGGAAAGGATCACGGCGTCGGCTAAAGCGCGCCCGATCGTCTCTTGGACGGCTGTGGTCAAGTTGGGGCTGCCTAAAGGTCGCCCGTGCTTGACTAACACGTCTGCTAATATTTTGACATCGCTGCCCAATTCCCGGCGGTAGCGCAGTAGTTGGTGAGCTTGGCCTTCAATTAAGCCTTGGTCTGTAGCCATGATGCCGTTGAGGACGTTGACACGGATGAATTGAGCACCAGTGCAGGAGGCGATGGCGATCGCGCTGTGGGCGTCGTTTCGCAGCACGTTAACGCCGATCGGCAGCGTCACGAGATTTGTTAGCCTCTCGACTACCAGAGTCATGGCACTTACCACAGCCGGATCTACGCTGTCTTTGGCAAAAGGAGCGTCGAAAAAGTTCTCGACTATGATACCGTTTGCGCCACCAGAAGCCAGCGCTGTAGCCTCTTGCTCGGCTCTTCCGATAATAGCTTTGAGGTTTCCGCCCCAGCGGGGAGAAGTTGGCAAAGGCTGTAAATGTACGACACCGATTATGGGATTCGGCGTTTTGAATATTTGTTTTAAGTCCACGGATTTTCCTGAAACCACCAAGTTCACTGACGGCTGACGGCGGATTTTGACGGTATATTCTAGAATTCTATATCCACGGGGGCGATTCGGTTGACTTAATCGGGCAGCCAAGTGCCTCAAACCCCTAAGCCATAACATTTTAGATTTTAGATTTTAGATTTTAGATTTTCCAAGGGCGACCTACTGATTTCACTCAAAGACGGATACTTGCTTCAAGACAGGAATCCTGGAAAGCAAAAAAGTCTAGATTTTAGGGAGATATCCCAGATTCATCTGTGGAGTCAATGCTTTAATCTTTAATCTAAAATCGACTGGCTACAATCGGGTTTGAGAGCTTGAGTGCAGTTGCATTCTTTTTTATACCTTGGTGTCGGCAGGGGTTTTTCCTTCTCTATCGAGGTTAAGTGGTGAAAGTTGTTCTCATAATTTTGGCTGTCACCTCCGGATTGTGGGCAGCAATCGAAGTGCTGCTGCGGGTGCTGCTGGGTTTTGGCAATCCCTTGATTTACATTGCCGATGCCGAGTGCGGCTATTTGTTGGCGCCCAACCAGAAGGTGCGCCGCTTGGGCAACCGGATTGAGATTAACGAGTATTCGATGCGTAGTGGAGCGATCGCCCCGATACCCCCTCCAGAAACTCTGCGTGTCTTGCTGTTGGGAGATTCTGTCGCCAACGGCGGTTGGTGGACACATCAGACCAATACGATCTCGGAAATTATGACTCGGCATTTGAGATTGCAAGTACAGAATCTGGCGAGCGATGCACAATTCGCTTCAAAAGTCAACTATTCAGATTTTGAAGTTCTCAACGCCTCAGCCAATTCTTGGGGGCCGAGGAATCAACTTGCTTACGCCAAGCGGTTCGGTGTTTTTGGGGCAAATGCTGTGGTGTTGCTGCTCAATACGGACGATTTGTTTGCATCCGCTCCCTGTGGGGAGGTTGTGGGCCGCGATCGATCTTACCCGGATCGCAAACCCCGATCGGCCACGCTAGAGTTATTGAGCCGCTACCTGCTACCTGTAGTGCCGACTAGGCAATTGGCAGCACCCGGAGCCACAAGCGGCGATGTAGTAGGCTGCAACTTAGAAGCTATTCGCCAAATCCAGAAAATAGCTGTATCCGGCAACGTCGAGTTTTTGCTAGCCGTCACGCCCAAGCGAGGCGAATTCGGCAGTCCTGGCCCTCGCGACTGGGAAGTCAAGGCTAGAGAGCGTCTCGCCGAACTCGTGGAAACAGAGAAAATTACTTACATAGATTTTCTTCCCATTTTCAATTGTGCGGCGCAAATTCCAAGTTTGTATCGAGACAGCATTCACCTGAGCCCTCAAGGAAATCAGCTAGTTAGCAAAACCATCAGTCGTCAAATAGTCGCTCTTTTTTGGCACAAATCGTGATTTCGCCCAAAAACGGATACTTGCCCCCTGATTAGGTTGTGGAGAGCAAAAAAAATTAAACCTTAGTTCAAGCCCCCAAATTCATCTGTGGAGTCAATCTCTAATCTGGAATCTCAAATCTAAAATCGACAGTTTAATCCCCCAATGGGGATATGGAGTCAATCTCAAATCTAAAATCTACAATCTCGAATCGACAAATCAAGCCCCCAGATCGATCTGTGGAGTCAATCTAAAATCTAAAATCTACAATCTCAAATCGACTGACATCGAATCCGGTTGCATGGGAACAGTTACCCTCTTCAACGAACAACAAACCCAAACTGTAAAAGCACCCGGAAACGACACGATTTGTCTGGATTTAGCTAACTTGCAAAGTAGACTCTAGCTCTTTGGGATACCAAGCTTGACCGTCGAGAGCCATTTGCTCGATCGAACTCGCAAGCCGCAGAGCTTTGAGAGCTTGTTCTCCTCCCACAGAAGGCTGATTTCCACCCCGCACGCAATTAATAAAATGCTCCAATTCTGCGTGGAGCGGTTCAATATTGCTGGTGTAAACTTTCTCGATCAACCCATCTTGACGGTAAAGCACCTGACCGTAATCCGTCACGTAGTTGGCGGTTGTTTGTCGGTGAATCAAGATTTCGTTGTTGAGAAAATCTGCCTCTGTCAGAGAATTTTTGCAGTGAGCCACGATTGAACGGAGTTTGCGGTGCGTCACCTTACTGGCAGTCAGGGTAGCCACAATGCCGTTAGCAAAGTTCAGCGTCGCTGTCACGTAGTCTAAATAACCTGAATCTGAAGCCCTGCTACCGCTGGCCGTCAGTTTCACCACTTGGGAATCTGCCAATTCCAGGAGCAAGTCGATGTCGTGGATCATTAAATCCAAAACTACCGATACGTCGTTAGCCCGCTGGGAATAGGGACTCATCCGGTGAGCTTCCAATGCCAGTAGCTCTTCAGTTTTCAGCACTTTGCCGAGTTCCTGAAAAGCTGGATTGAAGCGCTCGATGTGACCCACTTGCAAAATCCGGTGGGCCTCAGCAGCGGCGTTGACCAAAGATTCGGCTTCAGCAATGCTAGCCGCGATCGGCTTTTCAATTAAAACGTGAACTCCCGCTTGGAGACAAGACATCCCCACAGCGTGGTGCAGGCGAGTTGGAACGGCGACGCAAACTGCATCTACGTGGGCGAGCAAATCTCGGTAGTCTTCAAAGAAGCGAACCCGGTATTTGCTTGCTACATCTATTCCCCGCTCTACATTTATGTCTGCAACACCCACGAGCTCGATATCTTTTAGCAAGCTCAGAACTCGCGTGTGGTGCTGGCCCATATTGCCAACCCCAATTATCCCAATGCGAAGGGGTTCGGGTTGACCTCGCTGGGCGAAAACGTTTGCGTATCCCAATGACATCCTATCTAGCACTCCTGGATTCTCCTCCACCACCACAGGAATCAAGCCCCTTGGCTTCCCTCAGCTACTCACAGCCATCCAGATAGTACCACAGTCAAACTATTTGTGAAGAATTTCTAAGTTCACTTTTAGGATTATCGCGTCAGGCAATTAAACAGAAGCTACTCATACACAAGGGCAGAATACTGGGGTAAAGTTTCGGGAAATTACGTATTGACAAATTTTAGTAAGTATGAAATCACATCGGGGCGATCGTCCGCAGCATCGCAACAACACAAGCCCGTCAGAATATTTTGCTGAAATTATCAAACATTTGTCTTGTTTAGGCCCAAAAGCAATAGTTGCAAAGTAAGAAATGATACAAAATTTAGCCGTCGTGCACCTGTAAGAGTTGGGGTGTTTACCTTTGGCAATCTTTGAATTCAAAAAAATTTACGTTAAGAATGGGGATAATTACGGGCGATCGCTCACTACAACAACTACACTTATATAAAGCCTAATAAAGGAAACTATGAGTCCAAAAAAAAAGGCAGAAATTAGGAATTGGGATCGCTAGCACAATTTTAAGTTTGTTTTCAGCCGTGTCATTGGTAGGAGTGGACAAAGCACAAACCGCCGTCGTAACCTACAATTTCACAGTGGATGATACTGTCGGTAGCATTTTTTTAAAGGTGAATAAATTCTCCCTTACAGGAATAGGATTGGCAGAAGTTGCAGTTTCCGAGGGAAGATTAAACACTATTCTCACTCTTGACTTTTATGGACTAGAAAGCAAAGAATACTACAATTTGGCAGCGCCTACAGCTTTCTTTTATCAAGGGGATTTTCGCGGAATGCAAGCCAGCGGCGGCGACACACCGACGAGAGAATTAATCGTTCCTCCAGACGAACCAGGAGGGCCTTATTAGATTAGGTTTAGCTGCAACGCATCTTGGTCTATGGGTACCAGCTACGGGCTGGAGATTCCTAGTAGGTGGAGATCTGTGTTCTGGGGGTATAACGAGGTAATAATTTCGCCCATAGACCGTAGTCCATATATAGACGATAGAGTGATCATCCGCGATACCAATGTTTTTTACACCCTAGTCGATAGCGCAGCCGAACCAGTTCCCGAACCGATCGCCGCTGGAGGGACAACTTTAACATTGGCTGGTTTAAGCTGGTTAAAACACAAGAAAAAAATGGCAGCTTGACGTGCGATCGCTGTCAACAATTAATCACTCAGCAGTCACTTTTCAGAAAATATTCTAGTTGCAAAATTTTGCGATCGATTGGGAGACAGAGCTCTGGCTTTCAAAATCGCGGCTACCAAAAACGCATAGGACAAAACTCCCACCAACGCCAGCAAAAGTACGCTGGCCGCTCCAGACGCATTCCATAAAGCGTGAAGTGCAGAAGCGCTGAAATAACCTACGCCCAAAATTTGCCAGCGCTTCCTGGGTTTGAGGGCGCTCAAACCGATAAAATATCCCAAATAGCCGCTGTAAGCCATGTGTCCGGCAGCGACACCCAAAATTCGGGGAATTAGCAACTGCAACCCTACTAATTCTCCGAATTCTGCCCCTGCTTGCAGGGTGACATTATGGATGATATTGGGAACGTACTGCCTCAGAGTTTCTAACAGTGTAAAGCCGACTGCGGAGGCACTTCCTAACAGAATTCCGTCTAAAGGTTCCCAGACGCCGATGCGATCGCGCCACGGATTTTTCAGCCAATTTCCCAGCAGCATCGCTCCCAAAACGGGCAGGGCTTTCAGCAATTCTTCCATCAGACCCGCCCCGAAAAACATTCTGTTCAAAAAAGGCAAAAAACTGATTGCTTCGCCTTCGGTTGGCAGGCGGCCGGGCAAAATTTCTCTAAATACGAATATAAATCCAATCAATAAGGGGCTGATCGCAATCAGGACTGTAGCTAAAGCCGAACCAAGCAATACCCACCACGGTTTGTGTTTGCCGCACAGTTGATAGATAAAGTAGTAAGCCGCACCGGCGAGGTAAGCTGACAGCAGCAAGTTGAATGCTGCAGAATTTCCAACGGCGACAAACATCGACACGACAACAATAACTGTGGCAATACCTGGATACAAGTAAGCTTTTTGGCTTAATTGTTTGCCCGTCGAGGCGATCGGGAATAATTGAGTTAAAGTGAGAGTGTCTTTTTCACTAGCAGCAAAATTGCCGGTTTTTGCTGGGAATTCAGGTTTAGTTGGGTTAGGGGTTAGGGGAGATTCAAATATGAATTCAGGGCCGTCAAGGCCGAGACTGATGCGATCGCCTGTTTCTAAAGTTTGGCAGCCAGAGAGCTTTTTTCCGTTGATATAAGTTCCGTTAGCGCTGTTGAGGTCGCAAATTTCCCATCTCGTCAAAGTACCCTGAGTTAGGGGACGGATCATGGCGTGGCGACGGGAAACCATGCCGTGGGCGATCGACTCTAAAGTTATTTGACAATTTCGATCGCGTCCGATGACCAATTCCCCATCTTCAGAAAGTTGGTACTTGGATGCTGGCGTTCCCACAGCGTCTTTGGCTGGCACTTGTCGCAGAAATCCGATTTCATTTGTCATGAGTTATGAGTCATTAGTCCTCAGTCATTAGTCATTGGTCATGATCTCGCGAGCTGTTAGCTGATGTTATTTTTGGGCAGTCTTTATTCCACAGTTATTGGTTGTTAGCTGCTGACTAATGACTAATGACTAATGACTAATGACTAATAACTGCTGACCAATGACTAATGACTAATGACTCTGCTTATAGATTGGCTCTGGCATCCTGAACGGCTGCATAGAAAAATATGCCTGTTAGCGGTACGCTGAGGGCGAGGATGATGCCGGTGACTAAATTGCCGAGTTGAGCTTCTCCCGAAGATAGCTCAAAGATGGAGCCGACTGCTGCGATCGCGGCGATACACGAAAGAGCTAACAATAAACTACTTTTAGGAGTTCCTGCCATCATACTGACTTTACGGCCTTTGGCGAAAATTTGTTCTTGACTAATTCTTCATTCAGTGCGAGCTTGTTTTCTACTCTGTCTACAAACAGCACTCCGTTGAGGTGATCCATTTCGTGCTGAATTGCCCTAGACAGTAACTCTGTTGCTATCAGGGTTTGCGGGCGACCGTATTCGTCGCGGTAGGACACTTCAATGGCTTCTGGGCGTTTGACTTCTAAATAAACTCCCGGAATGCTCAAACACCCTTCTTGCAAGATGCAGACATCGCTGCTGCTACTTTTGATGGTAGGGTTGATCAAAACCATTGGGGGTGTGGCGGGGTTTTCCGGGTCGCAATCGAGCACGATTACTTGTTTGTTGACTCCGACTTGGGGGGCGGCCAAACCGATGCCATCAGCACTGTACATGGTTTGCAGCATTTCTCGGACTAGCTGCCGAATTTCTGCATCGACGCTTTTGACGCGCTTCGCTGGCTGCCGCAGGACGCGATCGCCTAATGTGTGTATTGTTAGGGGCGGTTTTTCTAACTTTTTCTTTTCAATCAAGACCTGAGCCGTCATAGAACCTCGCGGGATGTTTGGAAACCCCCAACGAAAGCTGTTGGGGGATGAAATTGGAACCAATACTATGTATTTTCAATATTAATCTAATTTTAAGTAGCCATGACTGGAAACGCACCAAACCAACGGCCGGTTATTTCTCTGGGGCTTTCGCCTGTTTTAGTGGCGGTAGAGCTTTTAGGTGCGATCGCGATTTTGCTGGCTGTTTTACTCGTCGTAAAGTTTTGGGCGGTTTTGCCCGAGCGAATTCCGATTCATTTCGGCTTGGAGGGGCTGGCTGATGCTTGGGGCGACAAGGTGATGATTTGGATCGTGCCGGCGGTGGCTGCCATTATTTTTGCGCTTTTAACTGCGGTATCGCGCTATCCGCATACTTTTAATTATCCGGTACGGATTAATTCTGAGAACGCTCGCCGGCAATATCTGTTGGGGCGAGGCCTTTTGGTTTGGCTGAAAGCGGAGATTTGCTGGCTGTTTGCGTTTGTGGTGCGGCAGCAAATTGTTGTGGCATTGGGCAATGCTCAAAGGTTTAGTATCGAGTTAGTTTTAGGGTTAGTTGTTTTGATATTTGGGACGGTTGGCGTGTATTTTCTCAAGGCTTATTCTGCTCGCTAGATGTAGGGCAAAAAACTTACATATACCCAAAAAAACTGTTTTTGGGTGTTTTTTTTAACCGCAGTTAATAATATATAACAGCTCCAAAATAAAGAAAATTACTTTGTAATGAGGAATCTATTCATCAAATTTTTATGAAGAGTTTAGTCCTCACTACAAACATTTTTGATGGCTGGTAATTGACTGGAGATGATAGGAATAACAGGCGAGAGGTTTGTGCTGCGGTAAACGCCGCTCGACTAACCCATCAGATATGTTTGCTGATTGTTCATCGGCAATACTCGCAACCGTCGATTTTTCAAATCTGGTTCTAAGCCTAGTTCTTCCATTGGAATCACGCCCAGCAAAACAGCAGAAACGCCTTCGGGTAACTCTAAACAATCAAATCTCCCTTCTCTCCCCTCTACAATAATTTGAGCGTCGGCAAAAATTCGACCCTTTTTTATGCCCGCTGATGTTTCTACATCTCTTTCTCCTACTTGTATTAAGCCTAACTGGCTAATAATGCGAGCTGGCAAGGAAAGCAGAGTTGCTCCGGTATCGACAACAACGTTATCGAGGATAACAGAACGAACTTCCTCAGCAGAAATAAATCCCCGTTCAGCCATAACTCGATCGATGCGATTCGTGACTGTGATTGTAGTGATTACTTGACCCATTTGTTTTGGTTGCAGATTGGGAAGTACCAGGGTCATAGTATTTTACCTTTTTTAGAATCTCAAATCAATTGAACACTATTGAACGCCGCTCGACTAACCCATCAGATATGTTTGCTGATTGTTCATCGGCAATACTCGCAACCGTCGATTTTTCAAATCTGGTTCTAAGCCTAGTTCTTCCATTGGAATCACGCCCAGCAAAACAGCAGAAACGCCTTCGGGTAACTCTAAACCATCAAATCTCCCTTCTCTCCCCTCTACAATAATTTGAGCGCCTGCAAAAATTCGACCTTTTTTGATGCCAGCCGATGTTTCTACATCTCTTTCTCCTACTTGTCTTAAACTTAGTTGGCTAATAATGGGAGCTGGCAAGGAAAGCAGAGTTGCTCCGGTATCGACAACAACGTTATCGAGGGTAACAGAGCGAACTTCCTCAGCAGCAATGAATCCCCGTTCAGCCATAACTAGATCGATGAAATTCGTGACGGTGATTGTAGTGATTACTTGACCCATTTGTTTTGCTTGCAGATTGGGGAGTACCAGGGTCATAGTATGTTACCTCTTTGAGTGTAATTAGTGGATATTTCTATGGTAATACTATCTAGAATCCTCCTTGGTTAGTTAAAATCGTTTTAGTGACCGGCCAAAATTAGAATTTGCCTCAACGCATGACACCAGAAAACAACTCTTCTCAACCCAATCGCCCTGAATCGAACGTGACTGTAGAAAGTCAGAACGGTGCGAGCCCTACTGTGCCACCAGAATCAGGGACAATCGTCGCTACTGCTGAACCTGAAAAACCGGTGCCGCCGCCTGCAACTCGCAAGGTTTTATTGCCGCAGCAGCCCGAACAAACGACTACTGAGAAGTCGGCGTCGGCGCTGACGCTGGGGTTGATCGCAGCGATGATTTTTGGGCTGGCCAATGACAACATTTGGCTGGGCTTAATTGGTGCCGTGGGTGCGATCGGCATATCGCTGCGGCTGATGTGGCCGAGTTGGGGCAAAATCTGGGCGCAGGTAATTCCGCCGACTTGGCGCACGCTGATTGTCGCTTGCTTCGGGCTTTTAGCTGGGATTGTGGGCTTGCTGATGCTCAGCGGTACTAATACTGAACCGGGAAGCCGCAACATCCAAATCAACTGGGACGCCATCGGCGCTCTGGGCGAGTTGATCGGCGCTTTGGGCCAAATTTTGATCGCAATTTTGGGCGTTTACGTGGCTTGGCGGCAGTACGTGATCTCGAAAGATTTGACGATTCAGCAAAATCGAATTACCCAGCAGCAAACGATCGATGCTTATTTTCAAGGGGTTTCCGACTTAGCCCTTGACGAACAAGGGTTTTTGGAAGACTGGCCGCAGGAAAGGGCGATCGCAGAAGGCCGCACCGCTGCGATTATGAGCAGTGTAGATGCTGAAGGTAAAGCTAAAATTCTGCGGTTTTTGTCGCAGTCGAGGTTGGTTACTCCTCTGAAGCGCGATCGGCTTTTAGGCCGCCCCATCCTTGACGGCGACGGCGGCTACGCTGAAGATAGAGATCACGGTATCCGCGTTATCGATCTCAATGTCATGTTAGCGGGTGCTGACCTGGCTGGCACCGATTTGCGGTGGACGGATTTGAGCGAAGCCAACCTCGTCCGCGCCAATCTCAGCAAGTGCGATTTAGTCAAAGCAAACCTCTCGCGCGCTGTCTTGTACGACGCCAATCTCGCTCGCGCCGACATGAGAGCCGCCGCATTATTCTACGGCTCGGCAGAAACTGCATCCCCCCGCAGCCGTACCCAATTTCCCAACTATCAAACGGGCGAACATACCGGCGCTGTGGTGGAACGCGCTGATTTCACCGCTGTCAAGCGGCTGTCGGATGAGCAGCGCTATTACTGCTGCGCTTGGTGCGGATCGAAGTCGAGAGAGACTATTCCCGGTGGCTGCGAAGGGATTCCCAATAAACTCGGACGTTAAATTTAGCAGTACCGCTGTACTTACGTATATATTGGAGAGGGCGATACTGTAATTTAAATCCACAGTCTTGGGTTGTTTTAGCCATAACAAATAATGATTTACGGGTAGAAGTAACTCTGCCCCTGGCGCGGGACAAAAGCAGGGATAAATGGATTTTTGTCGCTGCTATGTGTGGTTTCTTAGCCGATCGGTAATTGCGATCGGGATGCAGGTAATTGCTCGTTTAGTCTGCAAGAACCCGCCCGTGTATACGATTCGGCCGCCTCTGGGTTTTGTAAGCGGCTTCCTTCCCAAAAGCGGCCATTGGTGACAAGTTAAGGAAAAAGGGAAATTGTCAAGGGTAGTATTTCCATGAGTCTGGGATCGTGGGAAACTTATGACAGACAAGTAATAGAGGGATTGTGAGCAGCCATGACCAGCAGCCGAAAAACCAATCGAGACCACGCGAAAAAAACACACAGACCAATGGTGGAAGATGAAGTAATTGCAGAGCAACTGGAAAGATTGCTGACACCGGCCATTACAAATCAAGAAAATTACTACCGAAAATTAGGACTCAGAGAGCGGATCTTGAATTTACCGTTGATGATGGCTGGGGTGTTAACTTTACGCTCGGCGAGACGTAGCATCCGTGAGAGAGCTGACAAGAATCTTAGCCAGAGACGGTTTTCTGTGGTGTAATCCGATAAAAGTTAGTCAACAAGCGGTGTCACAACGATTTTTGACATTTCCTGCGGAGTTATTTGAAAAAGTATTTAAAGATTTATTGCCAAATCTCTCTTCAGCTTGGCATAGTAGAAATCAACGTCCGTTGCCAGAAAGTATTCAATTTACCTTGTCAAAATTCGAGAAAATTTGGATAATAGATGGCTCAATATTGGAGGCGCTATTTAAAAAACTACAAAGCTTAGAATCACTTCAAAAAGGACAATTAGCCGGAAAGATAATTACAGTCATTGATTTAGTAACCAGATTGCCTGTTGAGATTTGGTTTGAAGAAAATCCCAAAGCTTCAGATACTAGAGCGGAAGAAGACATCCTAAATTTAGTAACAGAAAATACTTTACTATTACTGGATAGAGGATTCTATCACTTTAATTTTTGGTGTCAATTAATTGAAAAGAAAGTTGAATTTATTACCAGAATAAAGAAGGGAGCAGCCATTCAAATAGAACAGGTATTTACAGAGAGTTATGGACTGCGAGACCGAAAAATCCGCCTAGGTTCTGGCACAAAAAAGACTCCGTTTATCACGTTACGTTTAATTGAAGTTAGGTCAGGACAAACCTGGCATTCTTATTTAACTAGCGTCCTAGACCCTCATGTTTGACCACCTTATGTAGGGTTTGCTGAATAATCGATCGCCAACCAAGAGCAGGAGCTCACGATATCTGAAAGCTCAGTTAAAGATAAGTTT
>NZ_JAUBSF010000002.1:84413-233646 GCF_036704615.1 Microcoleus sp. K4-B3 | reverse complement strand
AAAAGAACAATTGAAATGGTTGAGATTTGACCAAATAGAAGAGTTGAGAGCCGCGCTGCAAAAAGAGTTAAATAAGTTGACGTTGGAAGTTATTGCTTCTTTGACGGGATGGGAATTTATTTTAGAGGCTATATCTGTAGCAGAACTTTAGGAATTTGGTATTACAGCTTAGAAGCACACGATCCAAAAAATATTTATACCTATGTCGGATGTAAGTATGACCCCGACATCGACCCGACGTATTGCGATCGTCTTTTAGAATGTTTGGAGCCATCTCAGCGAGAAATTTTGCTTCGGACGGCTGCGGCCGCACTTGGTCTGAATATTGTGCGTTCAAAGCTGACGGGGCGAGGGGTAAAAGGACTAATCTGCTTTGGCGGCGGTGCTAATGGTAAAGACACTGTACGCGCCGTGCTCGCCGCTCTTTTGGGTGTTGGGATGACCGGGAAGTCTTTGTCTGATTTCCGAGCTTACGATACCGGGCGCAAGTTTACGCTGGCGGGGATAGAGGGAAGTATCTGTAACTGGGCTTCTGAAAACACGGGGAACATAGACCTCGATGGTATCCAGAGTCTTAAGCAGTTCATCACGGGCGACCCGATCGACATCGAACGCAAGGGCAAGGATAGTTATCCATACAAACCCGCTGCAATTTTCTTCGCTAATTGCAACAAGTTACCATCCATCACCGGAGGAACTGAGGCGATCGAGGGCCGCTATGGAATCCTGAATTTTGACAAGACTTATGTCAAAAATGCGATCGCTGCCGAGGGGCAATTAGAAGCTGACCCGCGCTTTAAAGATGATGAAAAGTTCATTCTTGAACAGCTTGCCCCGGCGATGCTTAACAAAATGTTGGAGCGGTGGCCACTGTTGCTGTCTGAGGGTATCGACTATAAGGCGACCAAGGAAGCCATGCAGAAGGCACAGGAGGAAAGTCGCCACCTCTGGCAGTTTGTTCGAGATGCTGGCATTGAGGTACAAGCTGGCGGCCGCATCTACATCAAAGATTTGTGGGAGCGCCTGCAAGAGTGGTACAAAGAAACGGGAACTCTGGAGATTGATTCCGGCGTGAACGATCGCAAAGACAAGTTAGTTTGGCATGATTTGCCCAACAAGTACGACACGCCCGTAAAGGCTATAAACCAAGTATTTGCAAGGTTTTCGGAGATATTCCCCAAGCTTCAAAAGATACGACATACCGAGGGTGGGAGCCTTGATCCACTTAAAGGACAATTCTATTTGTCTGGAATAGTGCTGAAAACTGCTTCACTTGCTTCACTTGCTGACAGTGACAGCGATACAGCTTCACTCACAGCTTCACTCGCTAAAACAAGTGAAGCAGTAAGTGAAGCTGAAATCCTTACAGGCAGACTGAGTGAACCAAGTGAAGCAATTTGCTCACCTTTTACGCAAGTATGTAATTTACTCTCCCAATTGAGTGACACCGACCGGAAAGAGCTAGCGAAGATGCTAACCCCGCCCAACACTACGCGACCCAAAAAAGGTTTGCGAGTTCGGTACATTGGATCGAAGCACGCTGAACAGTATGCAAGTCTAGAACTGGTTGTAGACACAATCAACCTGCACAACGAAATCACTTGCACTAAGCCAGATGGAAGATTTACCACTTGGCTCAGTCCCAGAGACTTAGAAGCGATCGACTAAAGACGACCTGCGGAAAATCTAGCCGCTGCCTGACAACTAACGGCTCAATCTCATCCCCCTTAACTGGGGGATTTTCATGTCTAGACACGCGCTAGACATATACTAGACAGATGACGCAAATTTCCTAGAGACGCTAGACATAATGCTAGACATAAACTAGACACAAACTAGATGCTAGACATAATGCTAGACATAGCTAGACATAGTGCGAGCACATAACTAGACAGCCACTAGACAATTACTAGACATGACAGACAGATGCCAGCTTAACTTGAGATTGGACGGCCGCCGAGACTTGCTCGAAACTATTAAAGATGTTGCAGCAGCAGAGGGTTTGAGCGTCAATGCTTGGGTAGTGCGAACTTTAGAGCAAGCGGCCAACCAGGCAATAGCAGCGCCACCAATCCAACCTCAAACACAACCGTCCGAAATTTCGGACATTGAACCAGTGCTAGACAAGCTGCTAGACAGTAAGCTAGACACACTGCTAGCGGCTAAACTCGCAGGGATTGAGGAACGGCTGGGAAAATTGAGTGCCTGAGTGACGGCAACGATGAATCACTCAGGCAGGAATTGAAAGCAGCCAACAAGCAACTTACAGAGTGGGATGCAGAACTCAATCAGTTGCACGAGCGAAACGGCGACTTGGGACTGAAGGTGCAGATGCTGGAGCAAGAGCTCAAGGAAGTGCGGCGCGATCAAGAGGAAATTAAAAACTCAGCTCCGACCGTCGCAGAATTTCCAGAGCCAGCCGACTTGCTCAACCAGTTAAAAGCGCGGCGTAAAAAGTCGAGGGCGGACTTGGCTGATATGGAAGCAGTGTTGGACGTATTGGCAGAGCTAGGCCCTTAATTGTCTCCAATCTTGTCTCCAAATTATCTCCAAACAGCCCTCAACAACCGTGTATTTGTCTCCAAAAACTCTGTGTTTGTCTCCAAAACATCCTGTACAACCACAGAGAACAAGCCCTAGAAACGCCAAAACCCTTGATTTCTCAAGGGTTTTAAATACTGTTCGCGCAAGCGGACGGTGGGACTCGAACCCACGACGTTCAGCATGGGAAGCTGACATTCTACCACTGAATTACGCCCGCGCTTAGTGTTTTTTACCTGCTTTCACCTTCTTTGATTTTTGAGGCGTCGCGGTAAAAAACGACTAGAAAAACATTGTACAACTATTTTCTGATTTTGAGTATAACATTTTGACGGTCAATTTTGGGCGGCAGCCGATCGCTATTTTCCAATTTTGACTCTACCATTTTGGCTTTCTATGTTGCCTTCGATCGCCCTTCCCCCCCTTTTCTTCCCCCGCATCAGATTAAAAATCCAGATTTGCAAACCGTCCATATAAGTAAAAACCACCGGAATCACCACCAGAGTCAGCAGCGTAGAAGTCATCAAACCGCCAATTACCGCCATCGCCATCGGGCTGCGAGTTTGCGAACCAGCGCCAATTCCCAGAGCAATTGGCACCATCCCAGCGATCATCGCGATCGTCGTCATCAAAATCGGCCGCAACCGCGCCACCCCCGAATCCAGCGTCGCCTCGTACATCGGCTTGCCTTCCTGCTGATTCATAATCGCGTAATCCACCAGCAAAATCGAATTTTTCGTTACAATTCCCATCAGCAAAACCACGCCAATCAAAGCGTACAGCCCGAGAGACTTTTGTCCCACCAGCAGTCCCAGCAGCGCGCCACCCAGAGACAAAGGCAAGGCGGCCATAATCGTCACCGGATGCAGGAAATTGGCAAACAGCAGCACCAACACAGCATAAATAAACAGTACCGCCGTTCCCAGAGCCCCCGCAAAACCGCTGAACACATCCTGCATCACCTTCGCATCACCCGAAGATTCCTGTTCGACGCCCGGGGGTAGAGGATTCATTGCAGGCAATTTCTTCACCGCCACGGAAGCTTCTCCCAAAGTCGTACCCTGCAACAAATTCCCCTCTACAGATACTTGACGGGCTCTGTCGTAGCGATCGATCTGAGAAGGCCCGCTGCCCAAAGCAATATCCGCCACTGCCCTCAACGGCACCAAAGTATTATTTTTCGCCGGTACTTGCAGATTCTTAATCGTTTCGATATCGCTGCGAAACTGCGGAGCCAACATTACATGAATCGGAATTTGTCTGTCCGCCAAATCAAATTTAGCAAGATTTGAGTCAATATCTCCAATCGTTGCCAGAGATGCAGTTCGAGCAATTTGCTGCACCGATACACCCTGATCCGCCGCCCGATTCGGGTCAGGTTTAACCAAAATTTCTGGCTTCACCAAACTCGCGCTAGATTGCACCTCAATCAGTCCCGGAACTTGCCTCATTTGTTGCGTGAGACTTTCAGCAGTTTTAGTTAAAGCTTCGGCATTTTCGCTTTTTAGGACGATCGACATTTGCTTCCTACCGCCGACACGCCCTTGAGAAAAACTCAGCCGCACTCCGGGAACATCGCGAAGTTTCGGCCGCATTTCCTCTTCAAATCGCTGTTGTCCGATCCGCTTATCGGCGGGTTTCAATTTCACGTAAAGACTCGCTGTATTCACCCCGCTAGCGCGCCCGCCGCCGCCTCCCGCGCCCCCGGAAACTGTCGGAGCACCCTCAGTCTCCAAAACGCTATCTACGGCTGGATGAGCGAGCAATAATTGAGTTGCTTGCTGCACTGCTGAATCTGTCTGCTGCAAAGTAGAACCCGGAGGCAATTCAATAGAGACAGTCGAAAGTCCGGTATCATCGCGATCGATAAACCCCGTAGGAATGTAAGGTATTAATTGAACGCTGCCGAAAAACAAAGCTACACCTAAAATTAGGACGATCGCCCGATGTTTCAGCGCCCAAGTCAAAAGCCTGCGGTACTGATAAGAAAGTTGGTCTTTTTTGAGTTCCTGATGGTGTCCTTTATCCTTAAACAAATAAGCCGCCATCATCGGAGTAACGGTTCGGGCTACTAACAGCGAAAATAAAACCGACGCCGAAACCGTCACCCCAAAAGGCCGAAAAAACTGACCGGGAATTCCCGGCATAAAAGCCACCGGTGCAAATACCGCAACAATCGTCATCGTAGTAGCAACAACAGCCAAACCAATTTCAGCCGAAGCATCCAAAGAAGCTTGATAGGGAGTTTTTCCCATCCCGACGTGCCGTTCGATATTCTCAATTTCGACGATCGCATCATCTACTAATATTCCCACCACCAGCGACAGCGCCAACAAAGTCATACTGTTGAGGGTGTAGCCCAA
The DNA here is from genome assembly GCF_036704615.1 of Microcoleus sp. K4-B3. Taxonomy (NCBI): domain Bacteria; kingdom Bacillati; phylum Cyanobacteriota; class Cyanophyceae; order Oscillatoriales; family Microcoleaceae; genus Microcoleus; species Microcoleus sp. K4-B3. Next base: position 228,742 of record NZ_JAUBSF010000002.1, on the reverse strand, counting down.
AAGCCGGAGCACAGCAAAAGTAGGAATTGCCGACAGCGGTAAGGCAACAGAAGCAATTAAAGTTGCGCGCCAATCCCGCAAAAAGATTAAAATAGTTATTATCGCTAAAGCCGCCCCCAAAATTAAAGCATCCAAAGAAGCTTCATAAGAATCTCGGATGTGGTCTGCTAAAGTATAAATAAGTTCCAGCTTGACATCAGGCGGCAAAGTTTTTTCCAGTTTCTTAACAGTTTCCCGCACCGATTCTTCTACAATAACGAGAGTGCTGCCGGTACTGCGGAGGATGGAAAAAGCCACTACAGGTTTGTTGTTGAGCCGTGCCGCCTGACGCGCTTCTGCATAGCCTTCATCAACTTTACCCAAAGTGGAAAGCGGCACAAAACCGCCTTTAGGCAAGGTAATTTGATAAGCTTTCAACTGTTCGATTGTTTTGGCACTGCCGAGGGTACGGACTGTTTGCTCGGAATTGCCGATTTCAGTTCTACCGCCCGGTAAATTGATGTTAAAATTGCGAATTTGGTCGTTAACTTGGGTTGCTGTAATGCCGAGACTTTGCAGTTGTTCGGGGTTTAAATCGACTCGAATATCCCTGTCTCTGCCTCCAATTCGCTGCACTTGAGCGACACCTTTGACGGAGAGGAGGACGCGGCTGATGTTTTGGTCGATTAATTCGCTTAACTGTTCTACGGTTTGGCGATCGGAAACAACGGCGTAAGACATAATAGAACTGCCGGCAAATTCGACTCGCTTGACAACGGGGTCGTTAATGTCTTGGGGCAAGCTTTGGCGGATTTGGGCGATCGCATTGCGGACATCATTCGTAGCGCGATCGCTATTTGTTCCTAATAAAAAGTTGACTGTTGTATTAGAAGAACCATCATTAACTGTAGAGATAATGTGGTCAATATTGCCCAAACCCGCCACAGCATCTTCTACTTTTTTCGTGACTTGAGATTCAAGTTCTGCTGGATCTGCCCCCGGTTGGCTGACAGATATCGAAACAGAAGGAACATCAATATTAGGCGAATCATCAATGCCTAAAAGGGGAAATGATAGTAAACCCCCTATTGTCAGAACTAAGAATAAAACAATCGTGGGTACTGGCTGTTTGATCGACCAAGCCGAAATGTTGAAAGACATAATGGGGAATGGGGAATGGGGAATGGGGCATTGGGCATTGGTAATACAGTTCCTGCTTTCTCTCTTCTTTATTCTCTTCTTTATTCTCTTCCTTTGCGTCCTTCGCGTCTTCGCGGTTCGTTTAAAAAAAGTAATACTGTAGGGTGCGAAGTCCGCACCTTACACTTACACTGAATAATGACTACTGACTACTGACTACTGACTACTGACTACTGACTACTGACTACTGACTACTGACTACTGACTAATAACTAATAACTATTTAACAACCTTAACCCGATCGCCATCCTTCAGATAACCAGCCCCAGCAATAACTACCCGATCGCCCGCCTTCAAACCCTTTTTAACCTCCACCTTAGCAGCAGTCAAATCGCCTGCAGAACCCCCGGAAATTTCTCCAACTTCCACTGGTTGAGCCTGTACCTTGTCCTCGCCGACAAGTTTGTAAACAATAGAACTGCCGTCAGATTGCGGCAAAATAGCTTTAGCGGGAACTTTCAAACCTTGAGCCGTTGCCGTCGAAAGGGATGCGCGCAAAAACATTCCCGATCGCAAAAACGCGCTTGCCGGCAAATCAATCTTCACCGTAGCTTGCCGATTTTGCGGGTCAACAAGCGGCGAAATATCTCGCACAGTTCCTGACAACTTAATCCGCTTGTCAGAGTCAGAAGTAATCTGCACCGCTGTTCCCGGCCGCACTTGCGCAACCTGAGTTTCCGGCACTTTCAATTGTAGTTCCAGCTTGTTTCCCCGAATAATTGAAAAGAGTTTTTGACTGCCCGAAGAAACATCGCCAACTCGACCAATTCTTTCAGCCACAGTGCCGCTATCCGGTGCTCGCACTATAGTTTGTTCGAGTTGAGTTTGTAACTGTTGGACTCGCGCATCATTGCTGCGGACACTTGCTGCGTTATTTCCGACATTTGCTCTCGCACTGCTGACACTCGCTCCGGCCGTATTCACTTTAGCACGAGCGCTGCTGAGGGCCGCTCTAGCCGTACTGATATTAGCTTCAGCAGTAGCTACTTTAGCAATAGCCGATCGCACTTCTTCCGCTGCTTTATTCTGTTCTTCCAAAGCTGTATTCAAGTCAGCTTTAGTTTTGTTCAAGTCTTGAACGGCCGTGTCTCGCTCCGTCTTGCGCTTTTCTAAATCTTGCTGACTAATTACTCCCTGAGTAGCCAAATTTTGACTGCGATTTACTTCTCTTTGAGCTTGAGCTAATTTAGCCTGGGCGGAAGCAATTCCCGCTCTAGCTTGAGTGACACCGGCTTTAGCTTGCTCCACACCGGCCCTGGCCTGGCCGACGCCTGTTTGGGCTTGCGCTGCGTCAGCGATGGCTTTTTCAACGCCAGCTTGAGCTTGAGCGACGCCGGCTTGGGCTTCTTGTTGGGCTGACTGAGCTTGCTGCACCTGAGCTTCGGCTTGTTCTACCGTAGAATTAGCCGATTGTACTCCAGCAAGCGCTTCGGCAATTTGCGATCGCAGCACCGAATCGTCCAAAACCGCCATCGTCTGACCTTTTTCTACCGCATCTCCCTCCGCCACCAACACCTGCTTGATTTGCAAACCGTTAGCCTGCGGCAGCACCGGCAGCAAGTCGTAGGCCACCACGGTGCCCGTCGCTTCCAGAGTTTCACCCACCTCGGCAGATTCCACAGGCGCCACTGTCACAGTCTGAGCCGTAGCCTGCTGATTTGCCGGTGGAATTGGAACTGCGGGACGCGCGCTCTGCTTGCCCCCACCAGTCAACTGTACTGCTAGCAGCGTTGCAGCCACGCCAATGCCTGCGCCCGCCAACATGGTATGCCACCTGAGTCCTTTGCTGGGCGAGGCTTCTGGCTCTTCTGGTTCCAAAACTTCAGATTCTTCCCCCTCCCTTTCTGGAGGTTCTAGGGCAACTTCTCGTTCATCTTCCTCAGGAGAAAATTGCCAGCGAGAGCGGTCTGAGAGTCCACTTTCAGGTATGTCCACTGCTGAGTTGTTGTCGCGTCCGCTCTGCACGGGGGGAAGGGGTTTCTTTTCTTCCGCTTCTGAAAAAACTTGATTGGTCACGGTAATTCCTCTCGCCGCTATTAGCCTGTGGTTTTTTTATTGTAAAGAAAAATTGCGGTTTTTATATCTGATTCATTTTAACGAAGGGCCTGAGCAGTTGCGCGTCCTCCTTTTGGGTGAGTGTAGGGCCATTTCACCTTACAATGGCGAATTGAGCCTTTGTACGATCGACATTTAATTCGATCGGGCTCCCGGGCATACTGAATATTAGGGTGATTTTGCAGCGTGGGGTCGATCGGACTCGCATTGTCTATCCCCGAGCGGTTTTGCCGTCACCTAACCGATCGATGCTGAGAAAAGTCAGTCTAATCTTGAACTGATTATTCCTAATCTATACTCTCATGTGTTTATTGTATAATACGGCACATCTGCTGAAAAAGTTGTGCCACTTTATTTAAAAAAAATCAAAATGAATAGTCTCTTTTCTCCCCTCCAACAGTTTCTAATTACTTGGCTGCTAGTGCTAGTGACGGGATGGTTTACCCTGACTGCTGTCAGTTATGTTGGGGAACTGGTCAGCATTTTAGTAACAGCGGGACTCATTGCATTTTTATTAAATTATGCAGTAAAAAGACTGCAAGTATTTTTGCCCCGGGGAGTAGCTGCGGGGCTGGTTTATTTAACTGCGGGTGTGATAGTAGTAGTAATCGGTTTAACTATTGTGCCGCCGGTGTTCAGCCAAGCGAGGCAGTTGGGGGTGAGGTTCCCGGAATTGCTGGAGTCAGGGCGGCTGCAGCTAGGTGAATTTCAAGCCTGGAGTGCCGATCGCAATTTGCCGTTTGACGTGCAAATATTGGAGCAGCAACTGTCAGCTAGAGTCCAGGGAGAAGTCCAGGCGATCGCCGGTACGGGTTTAGGCTTAGTTGTAGGTACTGTTAACTGGTTTTTGGACTTAATTTTTATTGTGGTGATTTCCTTTTATATGCTCCTAGACGGGAAAAGAGTGTGGCAGGGTTTGACCAGCATTTTTTCGCCAGAAATTCGCTATGTTTTAACAGAGACTTTGGAGCGAAACCTCCAGCGATTTGTATCGGGACAGTTATTGCTGGGACTATTTATGGCTATCTCGCTAAGTCTGGCTTTTTGGTGGCTGCAAGTTCCGTTTTTTCTGTTGTTTGCCGTCTTTATAGGATTGACGGAAATAATTCCGTTTATCGGAGCGACGCTGGGAATTGGCACTGTTAGTATAATTGTAGCGTTTATTGATTGGTGGCTGGCGCTGCAAGTCTTGGTAGTGGCGATCGGTCTCCAGCAAATCAAGGATAATTTAGTAGCGCCCCGAATCATGGGCAATCTCACCGGATTGAGCCCGGTAATTATTTTCACAGCTTTGCTGTTAGGAGGTAGAGTGGGAGGGTTGTTAGGAGTTATCTTGGCAATTCCGCTCACAGGGGTAGTAAAAAGTATAGTAGAAATTGTACTCAATCCCAAATTGCCACCGCAAACAGGCTCGTTTTTCTACAATCCTTTTAGCGGCGAGGAATTGGGTAAAATATCCGAAGATGAAAGTAGAATAATTTTGGTTTCAGATGAACAAAAATAGTCTAATTTTTGTAGAAAGTAATTCAGTCATGAAAACTTGTCTAAGTCAGAAATTAACTTTTGGCTGCTGAGTCCATTAAGAAAAGGCTAAAGTCTTTACTAAGAACTTTAAGCACTTTAGTCTTTATTACTAACCCACATAAAATCTCAAACCTAGAAACTTATGAATTGGTGGCAAAATCTTAGAAAAAATCCTCTAGCTCGGTTGGGAGCAGTGCTGCTGTTAATTTTTTATACAGTCGCACTTTTTGCCGAATTTGTGGCACCTTACGACCCCTACGACTCTCAATTAAACGGTTCATTGCTGCCGCCGACCCAGATTTATTTAAGCACCAAAGACGGGCGATTTATCGGACCCCACGTTTATCCGACTACTCAAGGCCCGGTGGATGCGAATACGGGCGATCGCGAGGTAATTGTAGACTGGCAAAAACCCTCTGCTTTAGGTTTGTTTGTCAAAGGTTCTCCCTATAAGTTTTTAGGAGTTTTGCCATTAGACAGGCACTTGTTTGGTACTACAGGAGAAGGCCAAATTAACATTTTAGGAACGGACGAACAAGCTCGCGATCAATTCAGTCGCTTAGTACAGGGCAGCAGAATTAGCCTCTGCATCGGTTTAGTAGGAATAGCAATTTCTTTTCCCTTGGGATTGTTAATCGGAGGAATATCCGGTTATTTCGGCAGTTGGATTGACAGTATTTTAATGCGCTTCGCCGAAGTATTGATGACGATTCCCGGTCTTTATTTATTAGTAGCGCTAGCAGCAGTGCTGCCCCCGGGATTGACAAGCGCTCAGCGATTTATATTGATTGTGCTGATTACTTCATTTATTAGTTGGGCGAGTTTAGCGCGCGTAATTCGCGGTCAGGTACTGTCAATTAAACAGCTAGAATTCGTGCAAGCGGCGCGGGCAATGGGCGCTAATCCAATTTATATTATTGTCCGCCACGTGTTGCCACAAACGGCAACTTACGTAATTATTTCTGCCACTTTGTCCGTTCCTGGTTTTATTGTGGCGGAGTCGGTTTTGAGTTTAATTGGGTTGGGAATTCAACAGCCAGATCCTTCTTGGGGAAATTTGCTATCCCTGTCTACTAATGCTTCAATTTTAGTGTTGCAGCCTTGGTTGGTTTGGCCCCCGGCGATACTGATTATTTTGACTGTTTTGGCGTTTAATTTATTGGGGGATGGGTTGCGCGATGCTCTCGATCCGAGAAGCATTCAAAGGTAATTTGGAGTTAGTAATTTCTCGTTCCCAGGCACAGCCTGGGAACGAGTTACGCACCCTACTTTTAATTGTTAACAGGTAAGCGGATCGTAAAAGTAGAACCAACACCCTCCTGACTTTTTACTGAAATATTTCCGCCCATCATGAGGCAAAAACGCTGGCTGATTGCTAGTCCCAAACCGGTGCCGCCGTACTTGCGCGTGGTAGAAGCGTCTGCTTGGGTAAAGGGTTGGAAAATATGCTGCAACTGCTCTGGATTCATCCCAATTCCTGTATCGGTACAATTAATAACTAAAAATTCTTTACTAGCAATTGAGGATTGAGAATTCGCCACAGATTCAGAAGTGTTTTCTGGTCTTGGTTCGCTGCTGTGACCCGCGATTTTTTCTCGGGTGGCGGTGAGGGTAATTGTACCGTTTTGAGTGAATTTGGCGGCATTGCTCAGCAAATTTAATAAAATCTGCTGCACTTTGGTAATGTCACCGTGCATAGTGCCGATATTCGTAATTTGGTGCAAGTTTAGAGTGTTGCCGTTTTTATCAATTAGCGGCGCGGCGGTAGATGCGACTTCTTCAATCAAGGCGGCGATGTCGAAGGTTTCTAAGTAAAGATCCATGCGACCGGCTTCGATTTTAGAAATGTCGAGAATGTCGTTAATTAGCGATAGCAAGTGTCTGCCGGAAGTGCGGATTTTGTCTAAATCAGGGATGAGTTCATCGTAGCCCAACTCTTCGGTTTCTTCTTGTAGCATTTCGCTGTAGCCGATGATGGCATTCAGAGGTGTTCGCAGTTCGTGGCTCATGTTTGCCAAAAATGCGCTTTTTGCGGTGGAAGCTGCTTCGGCTGCTTCTAGGGCCAGTTGCAAGGCGGATTCAAAGACTTTGCGATCGCTAATATCCTCGACGCTGCCTTCATAGTAAAGTACCTCGCCGTCGGCGTCGCACACTGCACGCGCGCTTTCGGAAATCCAAATTACGCTGCCGTCAACGCGGTAAACTTCTGACTCAAACCCCGAAATTTCTCCGAATTCTTCCATCACCCGCATAAACTTTTCGCGCTGCTGAGGATTGACGTAAGCTTGCTGTCTGATGTTTGTGAGATTTGATGTCAATTCTTCGGGAGTGGCGTAGCCGTAGATGCGGGCTAAAGCTGGATTTACACTCAAGAAGTGGCCTTCGGGGGTTCTTTGAAAAATGCCTTCGACGGCATTTTCAAAGATGCTGCGGTATTTTTGTTCTGCTTGACGCAGAGCGATTTGTGTGCGCTCGCGCTCGCTCGCTTCTATGGCTAGGGACACTAAATCTGCGAGGGAAGCTGCAAAATTTTGTTCTTCTAATGTCCAGTTGCGAGCAGTTCCCACTTGTTCGATACAGATAACTCCGACTGTTTGTCCTCCCAGCCGCACCGGCGCATCTAAGGTTGATGTAGTACCCATTTGTGCAAAGTAAGATTCCACAAATTCTCTGGTTCTCACATCTGAGAGAGCGTCATCGGCTGCGATCGTCCGGTCTTCTTCCAAAGCTTGAAAATAAGCTGGATAGTCTGCTGCTGCGATTTCAGTACCTTGGGAATGCTGGTGGTTGCTGCGCCTAAATTGGTCGAGACATTGCAGTTTCGATCGGCTTTCGTCGTACAACCACGCTCCGGCTCCTTCTGTATCTAGGGTATGAGCAGCCGCTTCGGTGATTTGCCTCAAAGCTACTTGCAAATCGCCTCGATACAGCGCTTTATTTCTTGCCAATTCTACCAAAACTGTATTTTGTTTGAGCAATTGTTTTTGCCTTTGGCGTCGCAGGGATTCGGCTCGCTTCTGTTCGGTAATATCGCGAGCCACCCAAATTACGGATTCTTCTGAAAGCGGCGAAATGCTGGCTGCAAAACAAACTTGGCGGTCGTTAATGGTTAAATCGTACTCGATGCTGACAGTTTGCTGAGTATCTAAAGCTGCTCGGATGTGGTTGATAAAATTGTCTGCTGTAGCTTGCGGAAACATCTCTCTGACTGTTTTGCCCATTAATTCTTCGGCTGGTTTGTACAGCAGGGATAGATTGGTGGGCGCGATTTTTAAATAGCGGCCGGTGGCGTCCACAACTATAATTAATTCGCTCATGGCTGCAAACAAAGCCCGCAATTCTGCTTCGGCGGCTTCGAGTTCTGCCGTCCGCTCTGCTACTCGCTGTTCTAAACTAGAGTTGGTTTGTTCTAGGGCAACAAAAGACGATCGCAATTGTCTGGCCATTTGATTGAAAGACTGAGCTAGAAGGCCGAGTTCTTTGACGCCTTGGACTTCGACTTCGCCGTTTAATTCTGCGGAGGTGAAGTCGGATGACTCAGACATTTTTCTTAAAGCTTTGGAAGCTTCCAGCAATCGGGTAATCGGTTTGACAACCCAGCGAGTAGTAAAAATTCCGAGTCCGATCGCCAGTATGAAGGCAAAAAAGCACAATAAGATAGTTATGCGAGTGTTGGCGTTAATTTGCTCCATAAAGTCTGCTTCCGGGATTGCCACTACAATCAGCCAATCGAGACCGCGGCCGTCTTGCAGGGGAGCAACGGTAATGAATTGACGTTTGCCGTCTATATCGAAGGTAAACTGTCCTGGGTTGTCAATTTGTTCAAAACTGCCAAATCGTTTTTGCAAGTATGTGGAGGCCGATCGCATTAGCAAATTTTTGCTCTGTGTCGCCAACAGCCGTTTTTGTCCGTCTTGCCCAGTGACAAAGGGCAGTTCGTCTGTGGAACTGGCGACTATTTCGCCACTGCGTTCGATCGCGAAAACTTGTCCCGACGGGCTAATTTTGATGCTTTTGAGAAAATCGCTGATTTGAGAAAGAGTCAGGTCAATTGCCAATACCCCCCGCAGGTTTCCTGTTTCATTGTAAATAGGCATCACCGGCGTAATGCCGAGCACTGGCGGTGCTGCGAAAACGTAGATTGGAGACCAAGAGGCTTTTCCTGACTGTTTGGCAGCTTTATACCACGGTCTAGTACGGGGGTCATAGGCGGCGGTTTTGATGAGATCAGTGCGATTTCCCTGGCTGTCCAGGCGATAAATTTGGCGGTTTGGAGCGGTCGATTCGTCTCTGATGTATACTAAGTTTTCTGCTTCTCGCTTGAGCAAGAGGAATTTGCCCTGTTCGTCGCCGTAGTAGATGGTTGTAGTTCGATCGCTCAGCTTGGTCTGGTTCCACAAATAGCGCTCTAAGTTGGGGAAATCTTCCGGATCTAAGTTTCCAGAGGCGATCGCAGCAGTATTCATTTGCAGGAATAAATGAGACACATCCCCAAAACTGCGGAAATTTTCTTTCGTCCTCGCTGCAACTTCCAAGCTTAACCTAGCAGCAAGGTCATTGACAGCTTTCTGGCCGTTGCGAAACGACAGCCATCCAGTCACGCCGACTGCTACGGAGATTTGCACCACCAGCGGTATCAACAAAACTAGGCTCAGTGACATCTTGGGCGAGCTTTTCATCAGACAACTGCTCAGATTTTTCAATAACATCAATATTCTGACACCTACCGAGTTTACGTATCGTTTGTCGTTTAAAAGATGCCCTTGATATAAGTTACAAAGTTGTACAGCAAGAGTGAAGTGCGGTGACCAACCTCTCAAAACTTGGCTGAGGTTTCCACCGCTACTGTAAAAACTTGTAATATTAATGATGCCACTACTTGCCTGAATGTGGCGATCGCTCTGAGGGATCGCGGTCAAAACGTCACACCCGGTTAGAAAAAATGTAACTGTATGCCCGCGATCCCAACCCTGGTTGTCATCACTCATTCCCAATTATTCAATTCTTTAATCTAAAATTTAAAATCTCAAACCTAAAACGGTATCACTTCCTCCGGGTGCAGATGCTCCACCTTACCCCTGCTTAATAAAAATCTGATTTTAATTTTTCTACAGTGTTACAACAAATGTAAATTAGGTGACAATCCCTTGTTGGAAAATTTGCTATTAATAAGATAAGCGGCAAAAATCCCGATCGATCTCAAAGATAGTAATTGAAGCATCAGCAGTTCATCGAGGGCAGCAAAGTAAAGCGTTTTTGGCTTGTTTGGACGATCGACCTTTTGGCAAAATAATACTTCTGGAGGATGACATGAACTATACATTTGAAATCCTGGGCGTATCTCCAACTTTAACATTTTTTAACCAGCAGCAGGAATTGCTGCAACAACAGCAGCAGTCGGGTGTAGAATACTTGGCAAACCGGAAGTGTACTCTCGATGCGTTTGTGGCATCCGTGGAGACAGTTTCTCCTAACCGCGGCTGGGATGTCGATCGAGTTGTAGACACCGTGATTAGTTTCTGGATGAACAACTCCGATAGCATCCAGTATTGGAGACACAGGCTGCAGGATGCCGGCAGCGAAAACTTGTTAGTAGCCAGAGTAGGCGATATCAAGTCTTTGCAAGCTGCATTTGAATCGCTGCTAGGGGAATAAGAAAATCGGGAATTGCGAAAAAGTCGATCGACTTTTTCGCAAAAATAAACTCAACTGTCTATTCGCAATTCCCAATTCCCCTGATTCGCGGCACGGAAGTCGCAGATATAAAATATCTGTTTCTTCCAGCTTCTACCTTCCATCTGCCTGATGCCTTCAACATCGGGCTAATGACTAATGACTTCGCAATTGGCAATTCCCAAATATTATGTCTCGTTCCAAAGCCCTGCAATCTTATATTTTTGTCCGCTTGCTCCTCGCACCGCTAATGTTGTGGACAATCACCACAGCAGTATTTTTATTGTTGCGGGCCACTCCGGGCGACCCCATAGACGCCATTCTCGGCTCGCGAGCTCCTGCAGCCGCCAAAGAAGCAATGCGAACTCAACTCGGCCTCGACGCACCCCTGTGGCAGCAATATCTCAAATACATGAAAGACTTGTTGAGCTTCGACTTGGGAACCTCCATCACCACTCGCGGACAAACCGTGTGGCAAATTATCGGAGATTATTTCCCCGCTACAGTGGAATTAGCAGTTTGTAGCATGGCCATAGCTTTAATTGTCGGCATCAGTATCGGTTCCCTGGCAGCATCCCGCCCCAACACTATTTTCGATGCTGCAGGCCGTTTGTTTGGCATTATCACTTACTCGCTGCCCGCTTTTTGGGCCGGCATGGTTTTGCAGTTGATTTTCGCGGTGCAGTTGGGCTGGTTCCCCTTGGGAACTCGCTTTCCCGTCACATTCCCCGCCCCCGAAGGGTACACAGGACTATACACGATTGACAGTCTCCTGAGCGCTAACCCCGGTCAGTTTCTCACATCTTTGCATTATTTGGCACTTCCGAGTTTGACGTTGGGCATTCTTTTGAGCGGCATTTTCGAGCGCATTGTCAGGGTGAATCTCAAGCAAACTTTGCAAGCAGATTATGTCGAAGCAGCTAGAGCTCGCGGAATTCCTGAATTGCAGATTTTATGGGCTCACGCTCTGAAAAATGCGCTAATTCCGGTGATTACTGTCTTAGGATTGACTTTTGCTGCACTGTTGGGCGGTGCTATTTTAACAGAGGTTACTTTTTCTTGGCCGGGGTTGGCAAATCGCCTTTACGAAGCGATTAGCTTGCGGGATTATCCAACTGTTCAAGGTATTGTGGTGTTTTTTGCGGCAATTGTCGTAATTGCCAGCATTGTAATTGATATTTTGAATGCTTACGTTGACCCGCGAATTCGGTACTAAAAATATCAAGGAAGAAGGGCAACGGATGCGTGACTGTAGCAATATCGGCTTTTTCTACCTGTACTTTCTGTCTGCGCGAGATGTTTCAGCCAGCGGTGGCCTTGTAGAAGCAGTTGTCAAAAACATCGATCGGCTTTTAGAGTGACGACACTGGGCAATTTATGGGCAATACTGGAGAAAATAAAATTATACATTTGAGGAAACGCTGATGAGATTATTGCGAACAATCGCCGCTCTATCGGCGGCCTTGACCCCACTGATGGCTGAAGCTGCCTTTAGCCGTCCCATGCCGGGAACAGCCGATTTTCCCAGAGCCTCAAACCCCCAAGTAAATGTGCCGGTTTGCTTCATCGAAACTCCAGGCGGCACAACTTTTGATTTAGTCAGCTTGTGCGGCAGCAACGCTGCTCCCCAAAACACTGCTCCGGTTGCGGGCAACCCCGCCAATGCTCCTGCAAATAACCCCAATGGGGGCACTCCGCCTGCTCCCCCGAACCCCAACGCCATCACCCGAGATGCTGCCGGCACGCCGATAACTACTCCTGCAGGCACGGCAAATCCCAACAATCCCAACAATGCCAATCCGGGAACTTCGCCCGCAGGTACTCCCAATAATGCCAATCCGGGAACTTCACCGAGTAGCAATCCCAATAATCTCAATCCGGGAAGTTCGCCCTATACCACTCCCAATAATGCCAATCCGGGAACTTCGCCGAGTACCAATCCGAATAATCTCAATCCGGGAAGTTCACCGAGTACCGGTCCCAATAACAGTGCGTCTCCCACGGGTGGAACTGCTGGCGACAGCAACAGCGATTTAGTTCCCAATCCCAATCTCAATCTTCCGAGAGTGCCGCCGAGTTCCTTTAGCCCCGGAGGTGTGGCACCGACTAGAGATGCGATTGATGGCCCCCGCCAGTAATAGGCGAAGTGTCAGAACTTTCATCACAGAAACCGGGTTTCTCGGAAACGTTCTCTTTTTCAGGGATATTTCACTCGCGAGAAAGCCGGAATATTTATTTGCCTGCTTAATATTGCTCTCAGGTGCGATCGGCATATTTTGTAGCAGAGTAGCCAAATAAAAGTTAAGCTAAGAACTTGTAGACGCTATCAGCCAAGCACTCTTTTAAAACTGGACAACCAGGTAGAAGCAGTGATAGATAGCTAGCTTTAATCCGTAACAGGATTAGTTATCAGCACAGGTTAAAATTATTACCAGGCGGGTGCTCGCCAGCTCCAAGTTCTCAAGCTAAACCATTAAACAGGCATATTTTTGTTAAGCCAGTGTGGTTGATAAAGTACCGACTGATAACATTAGCGAGACAAAATTAACCCGATTATTCGGAGGCTCTTCATGAGCAAAATATTTGTTTTAAATTTCAACAAAATTGCTCTAGACCCGATCCTCTCCGAGGGCTTCGCTAACGCACTTGAGGAGGACATCTAGTGTCAAACTTAGTTCAACGCTTAGAAATAACCGCTCATCCGCAACTGGAAAAATCCCTCGGCTATCGAGGAGATAGTCGCTGGGTAGCTTGGCGCTGGGAACCCGACATCGACCAACTTATTTCCAGCGACGGCAAAACAGTCGGCACTGGCAATAATATGGCTTGGCTGGTGTTTTTGCAGCACGATTTAGTCGATCCTGCGGTACAAGAGTACAACCTCGGCGAGGGCGATCGCTACTGGCTGCTTTTAGACAGGGAAACTAGAAATCTCTACGTCGGCGAAGGGAAAACTGTTCAAAGTCTGCTCGAACAGCCGGAAAGTTTAGGTTTATTGGCCTGTCTCGATGGCGGCAATGCCGATCGACAAACTGGTGAAACTTGGCAGCAAACCTTATCTCAACTAACAGCAACACCAGTTGTTCGCCACCTGACAAATGCCCTTCCTTTCGGTATCGCCGCCGCTTTGATAGGTGCTTTAGGCATCGCAACCGGATTGTGGGTAGTGCCGGCGGTGCAGCAGAAACTAGCCGAAAAAACAGCTTTTATTTCCCCAATTAGTTCTGGCGCCAACTGCGGGCTGGGCGGTTCCGACGATTTTTCAGCTTATATCGGTTCCTCAAGCGGAAATAAAGAACTTCATTTAATAGGCGTTTACGAAGCTAATGCGGATCACGGGGACCGAAATTTATCTAAAAGAGCGATCGAAGTCAAAGTAGAACGCCGAAACAAGCCAATAATTCTCGCACTTTCAGCCTACGAACCGGTGCAATGGAACATTACCGCAGAACCGGGCGCAGTTATCGAAAAAATCATCGTTAACGGATACCACAACCAAACTGTTTCAGGAGTTTCTGGAATTCCAATTGAAGAGCACAGCTACGAAGAAACCGGAGACTCTCTCGGCGACTTTATCTACAAGTGGGGTGCTACCGCTGAAAGTAGCAATACTTCTTCCCTCGTGACTAAATTGGAACAGGGAAACCGCACCAGTTTAACTTCTTTTCAAGGATGCTACAGAGGTACGAATTTTGCGATTAAGTAAGAATTATTGATTATTTTGGGGTAGGGAAACGGCATTGCCGTCTCCTCAATAGCGGTGTTGTCGATGGTTATATCAAGAGAGTAATTTCATCATCCGATCCGGTTGATTTTACCCATTAGCGGAAATCCGGAAAAGGCACTGTTGTTTCCTACAATTAATCGGGCTATGGTTACATCCTCGGTAGGGCGATTATTTTGGGGTATGGAAACGGCAGTGCCGTTTCCTCCTTTGCCTGATTCTGTTTTTCACCAATCCGTTAATGTTAATTCAATGGTGTACATTTTCAACAGTTATTTGACAAGCTTATGTCATGACTGTATCATAAAATATTAACTTTAATTTTTGAGTTCAGACAATAACAATGCTAACAAACTTAAGATGAAATACTGGTACGAAACCCTCGCTGTAGCGCAGCGAATTTTAATAGAATTGGGAAGGCGAAGACGCAGTTTAATTTTTTGGGCTATCTTTCCAATTTCTATCTTGATTATTAACGCTTTAATTTTAGCAGAACGCGCGCAATTGACAACAGCAAAAGCTTTTGAAACAGCCGCCCCTGCAAGCTTAGTAGGAGCAGCTTTATTTTTTAGCTGTCTCGGTGGGAGTGTCGCAACAGTCGTAGCAGAGCGAGAACAGCATACCCTAAAACGCTTGTTTATTTCCCCGCTGAGCGGCACTTCCTACTTTTTAGGAATTTTCCTGGCTCACAGTTGCATCGGCATCGGTCAGGTAATTTTAGTATACACGATCGCCTCTTTTTTGGGAGCACAATTTCAAGGCTCTATCCTGTTAGGATGTGCGATTATTCTGCTCAGTATTGTATCTTATGTAGGTGTAGGCTTTATTCTCGGCACCCAGTTTGCGAGGCGCACTGAAGATGTCAACTCGCTAGTAGCGGCTTTCGGCGTTCCTTTGTTGATTTTAGGAGGCGCATTTTTGCCGACTTCCCTGTTTCCCAAAAGTCTGCTGGAACTCGCCCAGTACAATCCAATTTATCACATGAACGAAGCGCTGATGGGCGTGTGGGCTGACGGCAAAGATTTGGCTGATATTGCAGAACACTTTTGGTATTTATTCATATTTTCTATTGCCATGATTGCAGGTGGATGGCTTTCTTACCGCAGAATGCTGAGAGTAGAAAGAAGACTTTAAAACTATCTCACTATGTCGTAATTTTCATCTCTCTCTTCTCTGACTCCGCGCCCTCTGCGCTCTCTGCGGTTTAATCGTTCATAAACAACCGTAAATATATAAAATAATACGGAGAATTAAAGCAGTGCTGCAAATTGAAAAGCTAAATAAGTCCTATGGCGAGCGTTCAGTGCTTCAAGATTTAACACTGCACATTCAATCTGGAGAAATTTACGGTTTGCTGGGACCAAACGGGGCGGGCAAAACTACAACTATCAATATTTTATGTAATTTGCTCAATGCCGACAGCGGCAAAGTTTCTATTAATGGCGAACCTGTTTCCGAAGCTACTAAATTATTAATAGGTGTAGCGCCCCAAGAAAATTTGCTTTACAAAAGCCTTAGCTGCGAAGAAAACCTCAATTTTTTTGCTCAAATTTACGGCTTAGACCGCAAGCAGCGCCGCTATCAAGTAAGACACTGTTTGAAAGCAGTAAATTTGACAGATAGAGCTACCAGCCCGGTGGAAACTTTGAGCGGAGGAATGCAGCGCCGTTTGAATATTGCGGTAGCATTGGTACACCAACCTAAATTAGTAATTTTAGATGAACCGACAACGGGTTTAGATATTGAGGCTCGCTACGAAATTTGGGAGTTAATTCAGCGCTTACAATCGGAAGGAATTACAATTTTGCTGACAACTCACTTGTTGGATGAAGCTGAGCGGCTGTGTCAGAGAATTGGGATTTTAAAGAATGGCAGTATTGTGGCTGAGGGCAGTTTGGAGGAGTTGCAAAAACTGATTCCGGCTCAAGAAATTATCGTGGTAAAAACCGACGAAGAAGCTAAAGTCATCGCCCGCGCTAAAGAATACAGTTTCATTCCCCGCCGCTACGGTAGCGATTTGGCTTTTTGGCTGCCTGAACGTTTAGAATTAAAAGAGATTATTTTGCGTTTTGATGGGATTTCTATTGATTCAATCGCTCGGTATCCGGTGCGGTTAGAACATATTTATGTAGAAGTAACTAAACAAAGCGAATGAGATTTATAACTAATACCATTAGTCAAAAATTGTGCTACAAAACAAGTGTTTGGTTTGTTCCTTAAACTATTGTGTAAGGTGCGTCGCATCAATATTGTCGATTGAATTTAGGGATTGTTTATGGCGACACACCCTACGGCTACTGTTACCTGAATTGGGAAAAATGGTATAAGTAAACTCCCAGACAGCTAGATTGTATAATATCAAAAGTCATCCGCGTTCATCGGAGTATATCCGCCACAATCTGCAGTTAAACTTCCTAAGTAATTAACCGAGTAATTTCTTCAGTTTTAAAACCTAAAGTCATCGGCATTTGCACCTCAGCACCTGTACATCATTATAGATTAGTCTTTTCAAAAAATTTAAGACAATTGAAGTTTGATTAATTTAGGTAAATAAATTACTATGAATTTTGTAGTAAATGCTTTAATATAAGAAGGAAAGTAAAATGTTTTACGAAAAAAGCAAAAATTGTGAATAGTTTAGATAAAATCATCATCCGGTAAGCAAAAACTTTTGCAGTGAATGAGTGACTACTTACGCAATGAGACGAAATTTCGTTGTTTTCGGCTTTGGTTAGAGACCAAAAGCCTCATCCTATTATTTGTAATTGCGTTGAATTCGTAAGTCCTAGACCTAACAAAAATTAATAAGGTGATTTATGATGAATAAGGAAGTGATTTTCGCTGACTCTTCAGTCCAGGATTATCAAAGTCTACTCCAAGGCATCGATGGTGCTGAAATTGTGATTTTAAAAGAAAATTTAAGCGCGATCGATCAAATTACTCAAGCTTTGGCAGATCGAAAAGATATTGAAGCCGTGCATATCCTTTCTCATGGCAGCGAAGGCAGTTTTCAACTAGGTTCTGAAATACTTAATGAGAATAAATTAGAAAATTTCAGCACTCAAATCAAACAGTGGGGAAATGCCCTAACAGCAAATGGCGATATCCTACTTTATGCCTGCGATGTCGCCACCGGAGAAACTGGCCTGAATTTTGTTAAAAGATTGAATGAAATAACTGGGGCTGATGTAGCAGCTTCTAATAACATAACAGGTTCTGCGGCGAAAGGAGGCGACGGGGAGTTAGAAGTGAAATTTGGGGAAATTGAAACCCAACCCCTGAATTTTGCCAATTATAACTATACTTTAGCAGGACTCACTGGCACTGCAGATAGCAAGGGGATCAATGTTAGTGCTACCCCTACTTCCACCGCGATCGAGGTTTTAGCGAACGACACGGGAACCGGCAGACTCAGTGTTAATAGTATTGTCACCGGCCCTACCCACGGCACCGCGATTATTAATGATTCGATATATGTCGGTGGCTGGTTTACCAGCATCGGTGGCCAAATTCGCAACAAAATTGCGAAGTTAAACTCTGATGGGACTGTTGATACTGCCTTTAACCCAAATGCGGATCGTGGGTTCAGCGCGATCGCCATCGATAGCAGCGGCAATCTCATTGTTTCTGGTGCCTTCACCAGCATCGGCGGGCAAACTCACAACCACATTGCGAAGTTAAACCCGACTACTGGGGCTGCTGATACTACCTTTAATCCAAATGCTAATGATGGTGATTCGATCAGTGAGATCGCCATCGATAGCAGTGGCAACCTCATTGTTGGTGGCTCGTTCATCACCTTCGGAAGCCAATCCTACACCTACACCTACATTAAGAAGTTAAACCCGACTACTGGGGCTGCTGATACTACCTTTAACTCAAATGCGAACTTTAAACCAAATGCCAATGATATCAGTGAGATCGCCATCGATAGCAGTGGCAACCTCATTGTTGGTGGCTTCTTCACCACCATCGCTGGCCAATCCTACATTGCTAAGTTAAACCCGACTACCGGGGCTGTTGATACTACCTTTAACCCAAATGCGAATTTTTGGGTCGATGCGATCGCTCTCGATAACAGCGGCAACCCCATTATTGGTGGCGGCTTGTTCACCACCATCGGCAGCCAACCCTATATTGCGAAGTTAAACCCGAGTAATGGGGCTGCTGATACTACCTTTAGCGCAAATGCGAACTTTAACCCAAATGCGGATGGTGGGTATGGTGCGGTCAACGCGATCGGCATCGATAGCAGCGGCAACCTCATAGTCGGTGGTAGGTTCACCAGCATCGGCGGTCAAACTCGCAACCACATTGCGAAGTTAAACCCGACAACTGGGGCTGCTGATACTACCTTTAACCCGAATACGAGTGGTTATGATGTCAATGCGATCGCCATCGATAGCACTGGCAACCTCATAGTCGGTGGCAGGTTCACCAGCATCGGCGGCCAAACTCGCAACAACATTGCGAAGTTAAACCCGACAACTGGGGCTGCTGATACTACTTTTAACCCAAATGCCAATGGTGACAGTTTTAGCGCCGGAGACCCTAATGTGGATGGTTCGGTCAGTGCGATCGTCATAGACCCTAAAAAAAACATCCTCTACACCCCCAATGCCAATTTCAACGGCGTAGACACCTTCACCTACACCGCCAAAGACAGTAGCGGTGTTAGCACTCCCATCACCGTCAACCTTCTCGTCAACGACTCCCCCGTATTAGATACCAGCGGCACCCCCACCCTCACGGCCATCAACCAAGGGGACACCAACAACACGGGAACATTAATCTCCACCATCATCGCCAACTTCGGCGGCACAAAAATCACCGACAGCGACACCGATGCCAAACAAGGCATCGCCATCACCAACCTAGACACAACTAACGGCAGTTGGCAATACACCACTGATGGCACAACATGGAATAACACCCCAGCCGTTTCTGCCACCAACGCCTTACTATTAGCGAGTGATGCCAACACCAAAATCCGGTTTCTTCCCAGTGCAAGTTATAACGGCACTGTCACCAACGCCATCACCTTTGCCGCCTGGGATCAAATCACGGGTACTAATGGCAGTACGGCTAATTACACCACAGACCAAACAAATAACACAACATCGAGCGTTTTCAGTAGCGCTACCGAAACCGCCGACATCACCGTTGTTAACCCCTTCCCCATCATTACCAGCGTCAGTGCCACCACACCAAACGGCACCTATAGCATCGGCAAAAACATCGACATCACCGTTAATTTCTCTCAAATAGTCAACGTCACAGGTACGCCACAACTTAGCTTGGCCGGTGCAACTCCTGTTGCTAGTTACCTCTCAGGTAGTGACAGTAACACATTGACATTCCGGTACACAGTCGCAGCGGGTGATAGCAGTCCCGACTTAGACTATCTTTCCACAACTGCTTTATCTTTAAGGGGCGGTACTATTAAGAATCCTGCCAATGGTGATGCCATCTTAACCTTACCTTCTCCCGCAGCGGCTAACTCATTAGGTGCGAATAAAGCAATAGTAATTGACACTATTGTACCCACAGTTACATCCATCAACCGCCTTGCTACATCTCCTACTGCTGCGGCTACTGCTACCTACGAAATTAAGTTTTCTCAAGATGTGAGTGGCGTTGATACTGGTGACTTTACTTTAGTATCCACTGGTGTAAATGGTGCATCCATTGGCGATTTAAATGCTGTCGATCCTAAGACTTATAAACTGCAAGTTAACACAGGTGCAGGTAGCGGCTCAATTAGTTTGAAGTTGACAGACAATGACAGTATTAAAAATAGTTTAGGAGTTGCATTAGGTGGTGCCAATTCTGGGAATGGTAATTTAACAGGAGAAGTTTACGATATTGACAAAACTCCCCCCACTGGCAGTTTAAATGCAGTCGCTGATATTACCATAGCCGGACAAAGCAGTCAAAGTTTGACAGTTACTTTCAGCGATAATAATACTGTCGATGTTTCAAGTTTGGACAGTTATGATGCTTTGATAAATTGGTCTGGCGGTGACATTACAGCACAATTTGTCAGTGTCGATACTAATAGTAGCGGTACGCCTCGGACAGCTACTTATTCGTTTACTCCCCCTGACGGAAGTTGGGATTATACTGACAATGGAACTTATACTGTTAAGTTGCAAGGTAGTCAGGTTAAAGATAGTCTTGGCAACTTGAATGCTGCTACCAGTTTAGGGAATTTTAACGTTAATATTGCAGATCCTGTTCCTATCCCAACGATATTAAACCAACCCAATTCAGTTGAAAACACGATTCTTGGTGTATCTGGTATTCAAATAGGCACTGCGGAAAACGATGAATTTCTCGGCAGCAACTCTGGCAATATATTCGATGCCAAGTCCGGGGACGACAACTTATATGGTGGCGATAACAACGACATATTCCACGGCAATGAAGGCAATGATTTTATCACGGGAGGTGACGGCAACGATATCCTCTACGGAGAAGCAAATAATGACATCATTCTTGGCGAATTGGGCAGCGACTTAATCTTTGGAGGCAAAGGCAATGACTCTCTTAATGGCCACCAAGGAAATGATATCATTCTGGGCGATCGAGATGATGATTTGATCGATGGTGGCAACGATAATGACACCTTATATGGAGGCAAAGGTGACGACATCATGCTGGGCAGTCAAGGTGATGACTACCTGTTTGGCAATCAGGGTGCGGATACCATCTACGGCGGTGAAGGTAATGACTTAATCGGTGGTAACGAACAAACAGATATCCTGGGAGGAGGTGAAGGAAATGATACCCTGTACGGAGGCGCAGACAACGATACTCTGACTGGTGATACAGGTGACGATCGCCTTTACGGAGATAGAGGTAATGATAGTTTAATCGGAGGTAGTGGCAGCGATATCTTTGTCTTAAATGCGGGTCAAGGATTCGATATTATCGCTGATTTTACAGGGGGTCAAGATTTGATTGGATTAACCGGAGGTTTAAGCTTTGGTCAGTTAGAAATAACTCAAAATACTCAGGGAACTCTTATTAAGAACCTCTTGACAGGGGAGCAGTTAGGTGTGATGGTTGGAGTGAGTGCGAATGCGATAACATCGGCTAATTTCATGCTGATTTAGGGAAGGAGAGAAAAGCGCGATCGCCCATTCGATCAAAAAGGGATCTCGCACTTGACCCAAAATCGCACTTGAAAACCCCGGCTTCTTTAAGCAGCCCGGATTCTCGCCTTCAGGGCCAACCTTTCCTAAACAGTCTTAGCCCACTCGATCCAAGTTTCCATCGGGCGGAAACCGACTGATTTGTAAAGCTTTGTCGCCCCCGTCAAACTGTCAGCATCGACGCTGAGTTTAGCTGTGTTTGCACCCGCCGCTTTTAAGGAGTGCAAACCGGCTAGCAGCATCGCTTTTCCTAAACCCATTTTCCGAAAGTCGCGCCGCGTACCCAACAATTCAATCCAACCGTCTTTTGTGCCGCTGCGGGCGTTTTTTTGGGGTTTGATTTGACAGTCGCAGAAAGCTGCAAATTTGCGATCGCCCGAAACAGCAATCAAGTCTAATTCCGGCTGATAATTCGGATCTTGCATCCAGTAGCGCACGGTTTCCGCAGTTAAATCGTGGTGATTCCAGTGATCGATAAATGACTGGTTGAACATCTCTACCCAAGGTTGGATGTCTTGTTCTCCCGATACGTGTGTCAGCGCAAAATCTGCGGGGAATTCCGGTGTTGGAATGGGTTCGGCGAGGGATCGGGCCATTGTCCAAAAATAGCGATCGACCTCAAAGCCCTGTTTTTTTAACAGCAGGATTTCATCTGTTTTATCCTCGCGGCTGTAGGTACGCAATTTCGCGGGCAAATTCCGTTCTTTTGCGACTTCGCGCAGCCGCTTTTCGCCCCACTTAATTATCTCTTTTTCTAAACCTTCGCTACGCAGATTTGGATGCACGTAAAACCACAGACAAGCGTCTATTTCATCCTGGGAATCGGGCATATCTAGGAGTGCCAAACCGATGAGCTTGTAGTTACCATCTTCCCACAATTGCACGTCGCGGGCTTTGTCGAGTTTGGGTGCATCAAGTATTAGCTTGAGTTCAGTTGCTGAGACTTCTTCGCCGAGGCGATCGACTGCTTCGCAAGCATCGATTAAATTTGCGATCGCGCACCAGTCAGTTTGGCCCTTGTAGGAGCGTGTTGTTAAGATATTCATAGAAAACTTGCAATCCGTAATTTCGGACTGTTCCTCTTAATTGGTATTGGCAAACAAGTACAGTGAATTTCTGGAAAAAATCCGACTTTTTGATTGTTAACCGCTTCGGAATGCGGATAAACGCGGATGTAATGCAGATTTATTGTGGTGTCGATAAAACTCAGAAACCTGTTTATATCACCCAGGCTTTCAGGTTTTATCTAATTAGGCAATCATAAAAATTGGTTTGCCCTTCCGGGCTAGTTTTATATGTGAGTTTATGGCTGGATGTCGATGAGTCGCGCTCTCTTTCGTTACCAAGCTTGGTGCTTAAGTAACTATTGTTTGAATAAAGTTTTTACAGCTAAGTAAAGAAGTTGTCACCCCCACCGGGTAGTTGATTTTTACTTTTGCTCTCTTTTACACTAAATCCTTTTTCAGGGATTTTTGCCTCCTCCTGTTAACTCGCCCGATCGGGGGAGGGGAGAAGTTGAACTTATTTAAAAGTTCCCTATTTCAACTATAACCTGAGCTGTTTTTTTTTGCAAGTTTGAAATCGAGGGAATCTTGGTAGTATTAACGAGGCTGGAATTTGAGGGCAGGAGCGAGATCGCTTTAAACCTGCCCTAACTGTAATTTTTATAACGTTTTTCCCGGAGTTGAGGATTTAATTTTATCCAAACGTTAAACTAACATTAAACTGTTTTTGCAGATTTATATGAGGTAAATATGCTCGACAACCTCGATTTAGATATCTCCCTCGATAAAGAAACCTACGATGCCAAGATAGAAGTTTTAATGAAACAGTTGCGATCGCTCCAACTGGCCTGCTGGGAAAAAAAATTGCCCGCAATTATCGTCCTCGAAGGCTGGGCCGCCGCCGGCAAGGGTGCTTTAGTCAAACAAATGGTAGGGTACATGGACCCGCGGGGGTTTGCCGTCCACCCGATTTGGCCGCCGTCAGCCGCAGAAAAGGGCTATCCTTTTCTGTGGCGATTTTGGCAGCAACTCCCCGCCCGCGGCAAAATTGGTTTTTTCTATCACAGTTGGTACACTCATGTTTTAGAAGACCGATTGTTCGATCGAGTCTCCGACGCCCAAGTACCCACAGTCATCAGGCAAATCAACGCCTTCGAGCGGCAGATGGTAGATGAGGGCGCGGCAATCGCAAAATTTTGGATTCACCTGAGCAAAAAAGAACTCAAGCACCGGCTCAAAAAACTAGAAGACGACACCTTACAAGCTTGGCGAGTGCGGCCCGAAGATTGGAAACAAGCCAAAAAATACCAAGAATACACAACTTTAGCAGAAGAAATGGTAGCCCAAACCGGCACGGGCCCCGCACCTTGGACGCTAGTAGAAGGCGATTGTCAGCGGTGGGCGAGAGTCAAAGTTTTAACCCAAATGGCCGCGACAATTACAGAAGCCTTAGACAGACTGCCGATGCAATCTGCACCAGTGAAATTGCCACCTCAAGAAAGGTTGCAACCCACCGAACCCGACTTGCTCGCCCAAGTAGATTTAACTCAATCGCTGTCGCCCGACGAATACAAAGAGCAACTTCGCGAGGAACAAACCCGTTTTGGCCAACTGCAACAAAGCATCTACGAAGATAAAATCCCCGTGTTAGTGCTGTTTGAAGGTTGGGACGCCGCCGGTAAAGGAGGAGCGATCAAACGCTTGACGGACGTATTAGACCCCCGCAGTTACACCGTTAATGCCTTTGCAGCCCCGACAGACGAAGAAAAAGCCCACCCATACCTCTGGCGGTTCTGGCGGCGGCTGCCGACTGCCGGTAAAATCAGCATTTGCGATCGCAGTTGGTATGGTAGAGTGCTGGTCGAGCGAGTCGAAGGATTTGCCGCCGAACCCGAATGGCGCCGAGCTTATCAGGAAATCAACGAATTTGAGGAGCAACTCACCAGTTTCGGTTGTGTCTTAGTTAAATTCTGGCTGCACATCAGTCCTGACGAGCAACTAAAGCGGTTTACAGAGCGGCAAAACAATCCATTTAAACAATACAAACTCACCGAGGAAGATTGGCGGAATCGGGAAAAGTGGAATTATTATGAAGTGGCGGTGAATCAAATGATTCAGCGCACCAGCACGCCGCTTGCTCCCTGGACGCTAATTGCGGCCGATAACAAGTATTATGCTCGTGTTAAAGTAATTCAAACGGTAACGCAGGCAATTCGGAATCAACTGAAGCGCCGATAAATTGGGATTGGTGAATGGGTAACAGGTAATGGGGAAAAAAAGCAGGCAGCAGAAAGCAGGCTTGAATTGCCAATTTCACCTGCGGCTTGCTCGATTCATTACCAATTATCAATCAACCGTTACCAGTTATCAATTACCAATTAACTGTCAGCAATCGGTGACTGGAAGTAGCGGGCTTGCAGCCTGCAACCAATAGTTGATAGCTGACCGGAAGCGAGCATTAGAATAAATGCGATCGGACTGCGTTATTGGCGAAAGTTAAAAACCCACCGAGGGCCGTATTTCCTCCCGCAGCTAAATTCGCGCTCGTTTCCAAACTTCTGTACTAATTTATGAAGACACAGAATATTGCAAGATGCCAGAACTGTTAGCTCGCATTCTATTTCTATTCCTCCTTTTCTCACTGATCAAATCGTGGTGGGATCAATCAGGAGGCAAAGACAATCCATTATTAGACCGGCTGCGCGTTTTGTTGCTGATCAGCCTTTTGTTCCTGGCTTTTTTTGCACCAGATACGCCAGTAGGAGCCGCGATTTTCGGCCTAATAGCCTTCTTCTTTAAGCCGTTGGGTTTTTCTATCACGCTGCTGGTGATTGCATCGGCGCTGATCACGAACGGGGGCATCCGCAACCCAGCGCCGAGAATGATCCTGGCAGCGCTGCTAGTTTTGATCCTTTCGAGTATGCCAGTTGTCGCTTACTGGTTCGCCGACCAAGCAGAACGGGACGCTGCCGCGGCATCCCGCACAGTTTGCTGCGACGAAACAGCCGCGGCGATCGTCCTGCTGGGCAAGGGAACAACTAAGCCTCACATCGCCAACCGAGTGGCCATTCAACTGACAGATACAGGCAATCGCCTGCCCTATGCTGCCGTCTTGTACAGCAAAAAAGTGGCACCTATGGTCATCGTTACCGCTGGCCCGAGGCCCGAGTTGGAGGGTTCTGTTGGCGAAGCTAAGGATATTGAGACTTTGCTGGCAAACAACATGGGCGTGCCGCGCAGCAGTATCGTGCTCGACGATAACGGCAGCAACATACGCACCAGCGCTGAAGAGGTGAGAAAAATACTCGACAGCCGCGGCGTCGGGCGCAAAGTAATCCTGGTAACATCTGCGATTCAGATGCGCCGTGCCAGCCTAGCTTTTGCGAATATGGGAATCCAGGTGATTCCTAGAGCTACCGACTTCTACACTTATCAACCCACATCAGGAGGAAAATCCAGATTCCGCTTAGACGCGGGAGATTTTCTCCCCAGTGCAGAAGCTTTGGTAACTACGACGCGAGTATTCGATGAATATTTCGGGTCTTTTTATTACTATTTGCGCGGCTGGCAGGCTCCCAGGGCCTAAAGTGGCAAGTTGCTGGTGTTTTTCTTAGGCAACAGCGACTGCTCCCCAGATTGGTTTAAAATCTGATGAGAAGAAGACCTTTGTGGGGAGCTGTTTTTTCTCATTCCGGCGGGGTCGCCGACGATCAAGTTTGCCATGAATGCAAACAATACCCAAAAGATAACTGGCTCCCACTGGGATTTTTTG
This sequence comes from Microcoleus sp. K4-B3, assembly GCF_036704615.1. Lineage (NCBI taxonomy): Bacteria > Bacillati > Cyanobacteriota > Cyanophyceae > Oscillatoriales > Microcoleaceae > Microcoleus > Microcoleus sp. K4-B3. The sequence continues at coordinate 202,654 of NZ_JAUBSF010000002.1, read as the reverse complement.
GGCGGTGCTTCTGCCGCTTTGACAGATTCGACGTTGACTTTGATATCTAGTTTGCCTTCAATTTCTTTGCCTTTGAGAACTCCGTCCTTGCACACACCCTTAAAAATCATGGGAGCGGGCTTTGGTGCTTCTGCTTTCGGTTCTTCTGCCATTTTTTTATCCTGGTTTTGGTAGATCCGGTTGGATAGTACATTCTTAAAGGTTCGGGGGTTTTCCGGACAGGATTTTGCGAACTCTGAAAGAATTAAGTTAAATATGCACCCCGCCCCTTGCTGGGGCTTAAACATAAGAATCTGAAGGCATTTCAAGCTAGTGCTTGTTTGTTTTGGCTAGCAGCGTTGCCTTGAAGCTGCTACTTATCTATCCGGGTGAAGGGGAGATTTTTATGCAAAGTACAGGTTTTTTATGAAAAATTGTCAAAAAATTTAGGACTAAGACCAACTGGCACATTAAACAAAGGTATGTAGTTGCGCTTCAGCGCTCTTAGCTGAGGAAAGAGCGCTGAAGCGCAACTACATACCTAAAAATTAACCCCTATTTGTGACAGTTGGTTTTAGTCCTAAAATTTATTTGCTCCCGGTGGGCCCAAACGTCAATAGCCTGAAGTTCGAGCTTGCCTTATCTCACCTCAGAAACGCGGTTTCTGCCAGCAGAGAACCCAAGTGACGCAATTCGGTTAATAAACCGGGTTTATGGCTCAATATCGCGCCAGGAATGCCAATCTAAAATTTAAAATGATCGAAATAATCGAGAGTGCAAATATCCACCAGCAAACTATCTTGCCTGCAACCCGAACAACTGGCAGCTTGGGCAAAAGAAGCAATTAATCGCAGTAAATCCGGTCAAATCCCCGCGTACATACCTCTCCTAGCACGAGCAGACAGACAAGGGTTTGCCGTGCAAATTCGGGCAATTGACGGTAAAATTTTGACCTGGGGCAGCATTGCTCAAACATTCCCGCTGATGAGTGTAGTCAAGCCCTTTGTGCTGCTTTATTTGCTGTGCGAATTGGGCGAAAAAACTGTTTTTGACTGCGTTGGCTGCGAGCCTTCGGAACTGCCTTTCAATTCCCTAACTCAACTCGAAATAGACCAAGGGAAGCCGAGAAATCCGATGATTAATAGCGGGGCGATCGCCCTAGCGTCTTTGATTCCCGGTCAAAATGCTGTGTCGCGCTGTCAAAACTTGCTCGATTGGTTAAATCAACAGGCAAACAGTCAGTTATTTGTTGACGAGTTAATGCTCGATTCAGTGAAGACAAATCCGAATCAAAATAATTGGAATCTCGTCTTGAAAATGGTAGAATCGGGTTATGTTCAAAACTCGGAAATAGCTTTAGAAACATACAATCGCGTCTGCTGTTTGTCGGGAACTGTGGAGGATTTAGCTAAGCTGGGAATGGTTTTGGTAAATAGTGGCGATCGAGCAATGCGGGAAAACTGCCGTACTGTCAAAGCACTGATGGCAACTTGCGGTTTGTATGAAGCATCCGGCCGCTTTGCGCTGCGGGTGGGATTGCCTGCCAAGTCGGGAGTTAGCGGGGCTTTGCTGTCGGTAATTCCGGGTCAAGGTGCGATCGGCTTTTACAGTCCGCCCCTCGATAAAGAGGGAAACTCTGTCGGTGGCTTATTTCTGTTAGAACAAATAGCTAAAACTCTGCGGCTGAGCGTATTTGATTAGATTGGTCAGTAGTCAGTAGTCATTAGGAATGGGGAATTGGGAATGGGGAATTGGGAAAAAGGTAATTGGGAAAAAGGTAATTTTCCCTACTGACAACTGACAACTGACAACTGACAACTGACAACTGACAACTGACTAATGCTTTTCGCCCAAAATAGCATAAACCACAGTCAGTTCTTTTTTTCCGCGCAATTGAATCGATCCTACTTTTTGGCCTTCGTAGCGATCGCGCACGTAAGCAAAAGTCCTCGCCGTCACCAATAAATTAAAAGGACTGTCAGAAACAATTTCTTTATTCATCGCTTCCAATCTAGCAGCAACATTGACTGCATCGCCGATCACAGAATAATTCAAACGCCGGGAACCGCCCACGCTGCCAGCAACTAACTGTCCCGTATGCAAACCGATGCCAAACTTAATTAAAGGTTTGCGTTCACTTCTAAGCTGCTGATTAAGTTGGTGCAGCCGTTCGTGCATCGCAATGCAAGCCGCAACTGCATTCAAAGCATCTTGTTGAATTTGTCGATATTCGGTATGGCAAAAAGGCACCCCAAAAACTGCCATAATTGCATCACCGATGTATTTATCTACAACGCCGCCGTGATCCATAATACAGTTAGTCATCGCTTCCAGATAATTGTTCAGCCAGGTGAGCAAATCCCGCGGCCGCATTTTTTCTGAAATCGAAGTAAAACTACGAATATCCATAAACAGCACCGTTGCTGTCAGTTCTTGAGGTTCGAGTTCTCCCTGTTCAAATATCTCAGCTTTGCGTTCCCAAATAAGCTGAGCAGTCTCTGGAGCGACGTGCTTTTCAAATAACCTCATCAACTGCTGCTTTTCGTACTGTTCCCGCAGTTGCAAAGCAGTGCTAGCTAAAATGAGAGTGCCGATAGGTGCGGCAATCGGAACCCACCAAAAAAAGAAGCCAAATAACAAAGCAGCCGCCGCAATCCAAATTATAGGCAAACCGAGAGCGATCGCAATTCTTTCTTGAACATCTCGCTTGTACAGAACCAAAGCGGTAAGCGGGCCAATACCCAATAATAACAAAATTTCTAGCAGTACCGGCAGCCGCTGCAGCAAGCGTTGATTGAGCAAATTGTCAACCAACGCTGCATATAAATAAACCCCAGCCGTAGTCTTGTTTAGAGGTGAAGATATCGGGTCGAAACCCGTAGCAACTATGCCCACTAAAACTAACTTATTGGTCAGAGCATCTGCGGGAATTCTACCTTCTACGACATCAACAAAAGCATAAGTAGGTAGATTTTCTGTTGTCCCCGGCCAGTTAACCCAGACTTTTTTTTCCGGCCTATTTTTTTTTGAGTGTGGGAGCAATACTGGCTCTTGCGGATTAGCAGCATTGTACCTGTGAGTCATTGCTAAACTGAAATTAGGAATCCCGTTGAAAAAGATTTTTGACTCGCGGCTAATACCGTCGCTATCGGCTTCCTGGCTGATGTGGCCGACACCTGCGGCGGCTGCTTTTAAAGATGCTACGGGTTCTTCTTTGATGGTTCTAGGGAGTACAACTTTGCCGTTGGCGGCAATTGCAGCGGCTAAAATATCATCTTTCGGACTCGGATCGAGGAAAAGAATGTCAAAACCAACGGCTGTGGGGGGAGATTTTTTCAGCGCTTCTAGCAGTTGGGCGTAGCGGTTGCGAGGCCAAGGAAACTGACCGTATTCCTGCAAGGAATACCGTTCGATCGCAATTACGGCAATTCTAGAATCCCATCCCGGATTTGGTAACATACCCAATTCTCGAATTTCAAATAGCGTCTTGTATCCCAAATATTCTAGTGGCTTCCACATTCCCAATTGCAGCATGGCTACAGAAACAATACCTACTACTGCCCCTGTCATCCAGGGAGGATTTGTGATTATATATTGCCGGAGGCCGATCAGTTGATTGTGTTTGAGATGATCCATCCATTGTTTGAACTTCATGCAATTAATTTGACGCAATAATTGACCTTCGAGTCCGACCTTCGAGAGGAGTTAGAGTCATGAAGTTTTATAAGACCGTAAGGGCGAGGGGTTGGCGCAAAATATCTTTAATTTGACTACCGAGATTCACCGCGAAATGCTTCGCACCTAGACAAAATAATCAACCCAGATAGGACTTAGGATCTAACTTACGTCCTCAGAGACTGCGCGCGCACTTTACTCTTAGATAGGTTGTTTAGTGAACTGCGAGGCTGTAATGCTGTTCTGTGATTGACGGGCCTCGCACTACGATTTTGAGGCGGCGACTTGGAGGTAAAATTCCTTGGATTTTGAAGTTGCCCTTTCGATCGATCTTAATCACTTCGTTGTTAACATAAATTATGTTTATCGGGTTAATTTGACCGCTGAGGCGATAGATATTGCCGCTGAATCTCAACAAACTGCGGACTTTGAGTTGAGCTAGGCGAGGGCTCGCTGAGGGCGCCACGGGCGAGGTTTGAGGGAAAATTGTCGTGGCGTTGCCGCCGTTGACAACTACTTCCGAGTCGGTGCTGCTGGATACTACGACTGCACCTTCAATAGTTTCGACTGCGGTTTTGCCGTCGCCGACGCTGACGCCAAAGGAGGTGCCGCGAACTCCGGCCACGCCTTCTGGGGTTTCAACCCTGACTGGGGCGGTTTTGGCAGAACTTTTTTGTTGGGCAATTTGACTGGATTTGCCGAGTCCGCTGAAGGTATTGAGGGCGGCTATTTGGTTTGGGGGGATAATTGCTGAGGTGTTGGCTGCGGGAGTTGTCGCAGCAGTTTTCCCGATCGACAACCTGACTCGCCCTCTGCTGACAAAAACCGCTGTGTCTTTTTCGACCCCTGCACGGCTTGACACATCAGATATTCTGACTGCGGTTTTTTCGGCAACTTCCACGATGCCGGTGTTGTTGTCGATCGCTAAACGGGCTGTGGAATCGGGGCCGGTGATGATTTCGTCTCCGGGGGCGAGTAGCCGATCGCCCACAACCGCCGGCCGCCCTTTAAAGCTTACTGTACCGCGAATTTCTTCTATTTCGAGCGATCGTCCGGCGGCTGTTGCCTGAGCCTTTATCGTCTCTGCTGGGGATGAATTCGCCGCCACTGTTGCCGGATTTTTTGGAGATTGTGAGTTTGTTGGCAATGCTGGCGGTCGATCGACCGAGACAATTTTAGTAGCGTTTGACGGCTGTTTGGGGGATGGAGAGAGCGGACTGGCGATCGCCCCACGACCGAGCGGCAGACAGGCGAACACAGCTAACGATAAACTTAGGAGCGGAATTTTGGTCGATCGCCCACAGATAAAAATTTTATTCATAATTTCAATTTTGTCATTATTGAAGTTTCTAGACTTCCTTTCCTGTATTAGACACCCTAAATCCGGCAATCGTTCCACTTGTTCTGCCGTAATACAGCAACAAAAATAAACTTTCTCAGCCTGTAATTTTAGCATTAAATCTTCTTTTTATTGTCAGATTGTAGTAAACTGTTACAACATGACAGTTTACTACAATCTGACCTTCGGAAAATTTTGCAAGCCAGACTCCAAGTGCTTTGCAGCATTAATGTCAGCCGGTGTCAACGTTACAAATGGAAGATTTATATATAATAAACATAAAATTATTTACTGCTTCTGAATGTCTTTTGGCTTCTTCCGGAAGGATGACTAATTAGAAATAAATCCTGTAGTTGTGACAATTAATAAAAAGATTGTTTTTGCGAAGGGATAAAAAATAATTATCTCCGTGGTGCGCGAGACTCTGGGAGTTGAGCTTGCCGCTGTGGAACCTGATGAGGCAAACCCAAGCGAATCAGGGTAGACGATCGACCAACGGCGACTAGAATACTGTTTTTTAGGGAAAGTTGGTCGAAATTGCGATGGAAAATCATAGCGAGCGATCGACGGAGGGTGTTGCTGTTCCGAAGTAGACGCCAAACTGTAAAATAAACGGTTGTATATAGGTTATATAGAGCAGGAGAACAATTTCAGTGGCAATAGAAGTAGGTCAGAGAGTGAAGGTGCGCCGTCTCAGAGATCGGATACCTGCAAATATGGTGGGCAAGATAAAGGAGAATCCAGTAGGCACTGTTGACGGATTCAGAATGGTGGACGGTAGCGGAGTAGGTGTGGTTGTCAAGTTTGACGGTTTTGCGACTTGGTTCTTTGAAGATGAGCTAGAACCCGTTTAACAGAAGGCAGTTGTCAGTGGGCAGTGGGCAGTCGGTAGTGGTTCTTTCTGATTCCTGATGTGTGAGTTGTTAGCTGCTACCAATAACAACTGACAACTGACAACTGACAACTGACAACTGACAACTGCCCCCCTCCCCCACTCTGGCTGAAGGTTGCGCTTAAATGTTAAAGAGTAAGCTTTGGCAGTGAGAACAGAAAATGGCTTTGATTTTGACATTTTTGGGCAAAGGCGGCACTGGCCGCAGCACGATCGCGATCGCAACAGCTAAAAAATATGCGGCTCAAGGCAAGCGAGTTCTGCTGCTCGGCCAAGATCCGGGGCCGGGATTGGGAATCCTGCTGGCAACTCCCCTGACTTCCACTCCCCAAGAAATAGCCCCGAATTTGAAAGCAGTTCAGGTGCAAAGCGCGCCGCTGCTAGAACGCAGGTGGGACGAAGTTAAACAACTAGAAGCTCAATATGTCCGCACTCCGTTTTTCAAGCAGATTTACGGTCAAGAATTAGGAGTTTTACCGGGAATGGACAGCGCGCTGGCGTTGAACGAACTTCGGGAATACGAGGACAGCAAACAATACGATGTAATTGTTTATGACGGCACCGGCGGCATGGATACGCTGCGGATGCTGGGAATGCCGGAAATTCTGAGTTGGTACATCCGCAGGTTCCGTCAAGCTTTGGTAGATTCGGATTTGGGTAAAGCTTTGTCGCCTTTTATTCAGCCGGTTTTCAGTACCGTGTTGACTGTGGATTTGTCTGGGGATAATCCTTTTCAATCGACTAAGCAAGTCGATAATCTTTTGGATAAGGGTAAGGAAGCGCTGGCAGATCCGAACCGCACGGCGGCTTTTTTGGTGACGACTGGCGATGCAAGTGCGATCGCAACTGCCCGCTATCTTTGGGGAAGTTCTCAACAAATTGGCTTGACTGTGGGCGGTGTCATTGTTAATCAAGCACCGATTACAGAAGCTATTACTGGCGATTTTGATCCTTTGACGGCTGTTTCGGTTCCGGCGCACAGCGACAATAATTGGCAGCCACTAATTGATGCTTTGCCAGATTTTTCTGAGGCGGCAAAAGCTCCTAAACCGATTAACATAAACATTGCACAGCGTCAAGTTAGTTTGTTTTTGCCTGGGTTTGACAAGAAAGAAATTAAATTGATTCAATCCGGGCCGGAAGTGACGATCGAAGCGGGCGATCAGCGGCGCAATATTTTGCTGCCTCCGGCGCTGACTGGAAAGTCTGTTACTGGTGCTAAGTTCCTGAATGGTTACTTGATTATTTCTTTTTAGGGTAAGAAACAAGATCGTTTGTAGTAAGGACTAAAGTCCTTAGTTTCCCGAAAATTATGTGGGTAGGGAGACGGCATTGCCGTATCCTCTGGGGCAAAAGTCAGGACACGGCAGTGCCGTTTCCCTACAATTAATCGAGGGTAGGGAGACGGCATTGCCGTGTCCTCCGTTGCTTATGTTACAATTTCCAACAACACATCACCAACCCAGCCAATGCTCCGACAAATTTGGCAAAACATCCTCAACCTGTGGCGACAAATTCAGCGACATTTCCGCAAACAACCTGCACCCCCACCGCCAAAGCCAACTCCGATTCGCACTTTTGGGGAATACGAACAGAAATTTTTGCAACTGTTAGAGGGTGTTGAACAAGGCTGGAGTCGGGGCGAAATTAAAGGTTTTTTAATCGGCTGCAAAATCAAAGATGCTGAGTGGAAAAACTGGCTGCAAGAATTTGGAGAAAGGTTGCTGGTATCCCCGGAAAATCATTTAGAATTGGGCCAGCGAATGGTGCGGCTGGGTGCGGCAAATTGCGGGAGAATCAGTGAGGTTGCTGGCAATATCGGCAGGCAATTGTTAACTGGGGAGAGTTTAAACCCGACTCCAACAGATGATTCATCTGTTGGAAATGAAAATATTATTACTCGATTGTTGGTAAGGGAAAGACAGAAATGAGTCAAGAGGTAGAAGCATTATTTAACCAAGGAGTTGATCGCTATGAATTGGGATATTTAGAAAGCGCACTTGATTGCTATGACAAAGTTATAGAAATTAAGCCTGACTTCCACGAAGCTTGGATTAATCGCAGCAAGGTGCTAGATCGATTAGGTCGTTATCAAGAAGCAACAACCAATTATTACACAGCAATAGCACTTCAATCTGGCAACAAGAAGGTTTTGTTTGATCATTGGTATGATCTAGGGTGTGAATTAGTAAATTTAGGGCAGCATGAAGAGGCGATCGCACTCTACGAGAAAGCCTTAGAAATTGACCCCAAATACCAATATGCCTGGAACGGGCTGGGCAATGCCCTAGGAGATATGGGCCGCTACAGTGAGGCGATCGCACTCTACGAGAAAGCCTTAGAAATTGACCCCAAATACCACCATGCCTGGAACGGGCTGGGCAATGCCCTAATAGAATTGGGCCGCTACAATGAGGCGGAAGCAGCCTTCGAGAAAGCCTTAGAAATTGACCCCAAATACCACTATGCCTGGAACGGGCTGGGCAATGCCCTAAATGGTTTGGGCCACTACAGTGAGGCAAAAGCAGCCTGCGAGACAGCCTTAGAAATTGACCCCAAATACCACCATGCCTGGAACGGGCTGGGCAATGCCCTAAAAGATTTGGGCGACTACAGTGAGGCGGAAGCAGCCTTCGAGAAAGCCTTAGAAATTGACCCCAAATCCCACATTGTCTGGAACGGGCTGGGCGCTACCCTAGGAGATGTGGGCCGCTACAGTGAGGCGATCGCACTCTACGAGAAATCCTTAGAATTTACAGATGATCAATACTGGAGGGCTTGGGACAATCGAGGTTGGGCATTTTTCAACTCAGGGCGCTACAGTGAAGCTATTCAAAACTGGGATGAAGGCTTACAGAAATATCTGCCCAGCAACCACGACTATCGCCTCGCTTGTGGCAAATTGCACCATCAAAAAGGCCAGGTACACTACCAACACGGCAAACAAACAGCCACTTATTTTGAATCTTTCGACAAAGCCAAAGCCAGCTACGAACAAGCCCGCGAATTCTTGAAATCGCCCCTCATCCCAGAAACTTATTTAGAAGTAATGCAAGGGTTAATTACCGTCTGTCGCAGCTTGGGAGATCCCAAAACCAGGGAGTACCTTACCGAAGCTACTACCCTCTTAGAAACCTTACTTTTAGACAATGAAACTCACCCCGAAATCAAACAGCGACTCCAGCGCAAATTTGTCGGACTTTACCAATTAGAAGTTGATACCCTCATCGAGTCTGGCGACAACGTAAATGCCCTGGAAAAAGCCGAATCGCGGAAAAACTTTTGCCTGCAATGGATGCGCGCAACTTCGCCAAACCCCACCGCTAGCCCGACTTATCCCCAAATCCGAGACTTAGTGGCAAACAACACCGAAACGGCGATGATTTACTGGCATCTCAGCCCCGTTTCCCTGACTGCTTTTATCATTACCCTAGAAAAGTTTGAAGTTATCTGCACACCTGTCACCGATATATTCGCAAAGGACAACAGTCAGAGTTTAGAAAAATGGCTGGAAAACTGGAAAACCAACTATCAAAATTACGGCAAAACTACCAGCAAACAGCCAAACAAAGAATCCCATCCCTGGCGCGAGTCAATGACAGCGCAATTGCACAAACTCGCTGACATCCTCAAAATTCCCGAAATTTGTACGCACCTCACCAATATCCAACACTTAATCTTAATTCCCCACCGCGACTTGCACCGGCTGCCCCTAGATTCTCTATTTTTTCCTCCCTTTTTCGCAGAGTCTTTTACAGATACTCGGCAAATCAAAATCCGCAGGATTACCCGCCTCCCCTGCGCCCAAATTGCCATCCAACAGCAACAGCAAAACCCCACGGAAATTGCGCCCAATTCACTGTTGATGGTAGAGCACTCACAAGGCAAAAGCGCCTTAAAATTTACCCAAATAGAAGCAGCCGCCATCAAACAAATTAACCATACTCACCGCGCCTCCAATGCAACCACTAAAACCGCAATTATTGAAGCACTAAAAGCCAATAGTGGCATCTTTCATTATACAGGTCACGCCTACCACAACACCGAAAAATCCGAGGCTTCGGCGTTAATGTTAGCCAAAGACGAAGAATTGACATTGACCGACATTTTACAGTTAAAATTAGTCAATTATTACCTAGTCTGCCTCAGCGCTTGCGAAACCGGCATCACCAATAAAGGCGAGTTAATTGATGAATTCCTGGGCATAGCCAGCGGCTTTTTGCCGGAGACTAATTATATTATCAGCACACTGTGGCGAGTGGACGAACGTTCTAGCGCTTTGTTAATGATTTATTTCTACCAGTTATGGAAGCAGGGAATCCAGCCGCCAGAAGCCCTGCAACAAGCAAAAGATTGGCTCAGAGAACTCACGAATGGTAAGCTAGGCGAGTGGTACGCCGGAGAGTTGTTGCCTTTGCTGAGAGAGGCTAATTTTAAAAGCCTATTCTTCTTTGAAATGGAAGCTTCGCGCCTGCAAGAAAATTTAGCTAAAATAGAAGAGAAACCTTATGACCATCCCTACCACTGGGCTGCTTTCACCATCACCGGCAACGGCTAAACTAACATGACTTATCAAGAATCTACCTTATCAGGATTTGATCTGTTTGCGCCCAAAGCTTTTTTAATCTCCCTTGCCAGATTTGAAGAGCCTCTTTCACCTGAGTTGATAGCAGAAGTGAATGAAGTTGGCGCGGCTTTGGCCAGTGGCGAGTTAGAAAAAGCGTCTGCACTTATTACTATAGCTCAAAAAGATGCTGTTTTTTATGAAGATTTTCAGAAAGCTTACAAGGAATTGCAGGAACTTGATGAGTCGGAGGAAAAGAATAAGTTTCTTTCTGAGTTAGATGAAAATACTCCTTCGCGGCAGACTGATGATTATAATAATTTTTTGGCTCCTCCTTTGACTAATTCTAATCCGCAGAGTATGGCGAAGAGGTTGTTGGGAAAGGCTAGTGATTTGGTTGAACGGGTTTATCGGTTGAGGTTTTAGTCCTCTCGATCCCCCCTAACCCCCCTTAAGAAGGGGGGGACAAGAGTGTTCCAAGTCATGATTTGCAAGAGGGATATAAAAGTGTTCTCAAAGTCAACCCCTACTCCCCTTCTTAAGGGGGATTTAGGGGGATCGAGACTCGACAACAAGCGACATTTATCACATATTTTATGCTCAAATTAGTTGACCCTACCCTGAATTTATTTAGCTACACTCTCAAACAAGGGTTGGGTGTCGGCGAACCGGAAACTCGGAAAGTTTACCGCAGATTTTTAGCGAGTTTGTCTGCACAATTGCACAAAAAGCTGAATGTTTCCTTTACCCCTGAACAAAAACAAAAGTTTCTGGCGCTACATGAGGAAACAGTAGCTGATTTACCTTTTACAGGCAACCTGAACAACCATCAAGTTAAGGGCCGCTACCGCCGCTGGAATGTTAGCGATAATTATCAACTTTTATTTGACGGCTACGTTGATGATAAGTATCAACCTGACCAAGTTATTAAACTGATTGAAAGTTTGCAATATTTAATTCCCCAACCACCGAAGTTGGAAAATATCGGCCAAACTTGGATGCTTTCTGGTTGGCTGGAATCGGGGACTGATTTGGAAGCGGAAGAACTTGCAAAACAGGTTTACAAGTGTTTGTTTGAAAAAGATGGTGTTTCTCAAGGAAGCGGTCTGTTTTTAGGTGGGAAAGTAGCTGAGTTTTGGGGCGATAAGATTGAGGATAATTGTCAACTGCTGGTAATTTTGTATCCCAATGAAGCGGCTTGTCAGGAATGGGCTAGGGATTTTTATGTTAGTTGGCTGGATTTGCTGTGCTTCCGCCATAAAATTATCTGGGCTTATGAGAACAGTCTACTGTTAAAAGAACGGTTGGTGAGTAATTACAACCAAATTGTGGGGATGAGGAATACTTCTAGACTCAATCTCAAGAAACTGCTGGAGGCGATGGGAAAATTGTCGGAGTTTGCGATCGACCTTAATTATTTGGAGTTGCAACATAGTACAATTAATGTTAATCTGGAGAAGTATGAGGCTAAGCTGGCCGAAATTCAAGCCAAGGCTAGACCTACTGACGATTTGAAGTTTTTGCAGGATTTTTGCGATCGGGCTAAACAACATTATCCCAAGCAAATCCAAAAAGATATTGACAATTTTCGTCCTTGTTTGGAAATATTGCGGAGTCTGACTGATACAATTAGAGGTACGGTAGAGATTAGGAAAGCTGAGAGCGATCGCACTTTTCAGACAATAGTCGGTATAGTCGGAGTCGGGCTGTCTACTGCTGGTACTGTAGGTTCTGCGGCTGCCAATTTTAAAACGGAAATCGAAGCAACTCCTACTATCAATACTGCCATAAATACGTTTGTACCAATTTTCGCTCCGGGTTCGGGACTGAGGGTGATTATGGGATTTAGCATTCTATCGGGAGTAGCGGCTAGCCTGCTGACTGCGATAATTATAACTGTGTGGCCGCGCATTTTTCGGCGTTAGTTAGGTTGACGACATAATCGCGATCGCGCCCCACGTCCTTACAAAAGAGCGATCGTAGTTGCTAAAATATTAACAAGCAAAGCACTCCCGATCGACAATTATGACGGCCATCCAAGACCCCACCATTAAAACGACGCCCTTTGACGATTTAATCGCCGATTTCAATAAAATAAGAAGTCTCTACACAGTCGAAGAACCTCTAGAAGCCTTTAAGTTAATCATCGACCAAGAAGTGATGATAAGTTTAATTTTAGAAGCTCACTCTAAAATTAGAGAACTATTTCCTACGGAAAGATTAGGGTTAGAAGTGAAAACCGATCCAGAAATTGCCAACTGGCGATCGCTGTGGATTGCTATCTACACTAAACTCGAAGTCGATGAAGCTTTTGCAAAGTTAAACATCCTTGATGATAGTTGGTGGCTCGAAGCTAAAATAGCTGCCCCCAAAAATGATTTACATATTAGCCTAGAATGGGAGTAAAATGAGATTTGATTGGTCTGAATATTTGAATTTAGCTCAAGAATTATCTGCTACAAATAGTGACAGTTCAGCTAACAGGGAAGCCAAGTTGCGATCGGCGATAAGTAGAGCATACTATTCGACATTTTGCCTAGCGCGAAATTACTTACGGGACATTGAAAAAGACCCAAGACTTTTTCGTAAGAATCGCGATATCAACGAACATAAATATGTAGCAGACGAATTTATATACCACCCAACTAAAATGAAAAACATGGTCAAAATAGGTGAAAATTTAAGCAGATTGAGAGAACTTAGGAATAAAGCTGATTATGACGATACTATGTTTAACTTACAAAGAGAAGCGAGAAATGCGTTAGTGCTAGCTGAGAATATTATTTCAGCGTTAAGTAACTTAACTGAATAATCCCACAAATGGGAAGTGAACCCAATAAACTTTAATGGCAACTCCTGCAAAAACCCGGTTTATTGAATGAAGAAACCGGGTTTTTTAAGACAATTACCTAACTTTTACCGTTACCGTTTCCATTGCCGCCAGTTGTTAGCAAAACCCGTTTAGCTAAAGGTTCCGGCACTTCTTGCAATCGATCGAACTCCCAATTAAAAAATCCTACTCCCATTGTCTGCGATCGCAATTCTACGATCAAATTCTGCATTTCTGCGATCGGCAAATAAGCAGAAACTGCATCCCATCCCTTCCAGTCTGGTTTACCTTCGTAGCCGAGAATTTGGCCGCGGTGTCCGCTGACCAACTGCAACACCTTTGATGTACACTCGTTCGGAGCGCAAATTTCAACTTTGGCGATCGGCTCCAGCAATGCCGGTTCGCACTTCGCCATTCCCTCTTGCATCGCCAAACGCGCCGCTTGCTTGAAAGCTTGTTCGGAACTGTCCACAGAATGGTAGGAACCGTTTGTCAGCGTCACCGCTACATCTACCACCGGGAAACCCAGCGGGCCGCGATCCAAATACTCGCGCACTCCCACTTCAACGCCGGGAATGTACTGTTTTGGGACGACGCCGCCGACTATTTTGTCGCTAAACGTGAAACCTTCTCCGCGAGGCTGCGGTTGAATGTCGAGGTACACGTCGCCAAACTGTCCGTGTCCGCCGCTTTGGTGTTTGTAGCGCCCGTGGATGGAAGATGCAGGTTTGCGGATGGTTTCTTTGTACGGCACTTGCGGTAAGTGAGTTACCATCGGCAAGTTATACTTGCGGCGCAACCTGTCTAAAGCTACTTTCAGGTGGATTTCGCCTTGACCCCAAAGTATAATTTCGTGAGTGTCGCCGTGCTGTTCCCAGACTAAAGATGGGTCTTCTTCTAGCAATTTAGCTAAAGCGGAGCTCAGCTTAACTTCATCGTTGCGCTTTTCTGGGACGATCGCCAGTGCGTAGACAGGCGGGATGATTTCGGCTTTTGGCAATAATTCCTCCGATCCCAACACATCGCCTGTTTTCAAGCCTTCTAGCCTTCCCAAAGCCACAATTTCCCCCGCGCTGACGGATTGCAAACTTTGCGTTTGCTGGCCGGTCAAGCGGTACAAACCGTTAACTCGAACGCCGTTCAAAATTGCTCCGTCTGCCAGCGTCCCCCGCCACATTCTCACTAACGATAGTTTACCTCCCTGCGGCGTGTAATAGGTTTTGAGGATTTGAGCCAGAACTTTGTTTTCACTTTGTATAATGCTGCGGCGATCGGCTGTAGTTTCCGGTGTCGGCGCTTCCCTCAGCAAAGCTTCCAGCAGAGGCCGCACGCCGAAATCTTGTTCGGCGATGCCGATGAATACTGGCACAATTAAATCTGCGCCTAATTCCATCTTTAAATCGCGGGTAATTTCCTCCGCGTCGGGATTGATTTCTTCGAGCAATTCTTCGAGTAAATGGTCGTCAAAATTCGCCAATTCTTCGAGCATTTCCTGCCGCGCTGCGCTTTCTTGTGCTTTGAGGTGTTCTGGAAGCGGGACGGGATCTGCGGCGGCGCCCGGATGGTAGTGGTAAGCTTGTTCGGTTACTAAGTCGATAAAACCGATGATTTGTTCGTTTTTGCCGATCGGATATTGGTGAGGTACAATTGGTCTGCTGGAAACGGATTTGAGCGCGTCTAGCACGTCCGTGAAATTGCTGCCGCAAGTCGTTTCGTCTGTGCAAGCTCGATCGATCTTGTTGATAAAAACTAGGTGGGGAATTTCCCAATCATCGAGGAATTTAAACAGGGGTGCGAGGGTTAAAGTGCGATCGGCAACGGGTTCGCAAACAATGACTGCTGCATCGACACCGATGAGTGCATTGTAAGTTTCTTGGGCAAATTCTACCGAACCCGGACAGTCTAGAAATGTGAAGCGGACGCCTTCATATTCAGCGGTGGCGGCGTTTACTTCTACGCTCATTTTGCGATCGCGCGCTTCCGGCGAACTATCACCTATTGTGTTGCCATCTTTGACATTTCCTTTGCGAGTAATTGTCCCTGTCACCGACAGCAAACTTTCGAGCAGTGCGGTTTTACCGCTTAAATAAGGGCCAACAATTGCAACGTTTCGCGTGGCCCCAAGGACTTTTTCGTTCATATTGCCTCCAACAGAAAACTTGTTTTCCATTGCTCTTGGTGCAATCAGTTCAATACCATTTTCTAGACTTTTTCTAGGTTAATTTTTATTGCATTTTCGAGCAACTTCTGGTTTTGGTATGATTTAATACTTTTGACGCTAGCGTATTTTGAGTGACCAAAACACAAATTGTAGTTTTTCTTAATATTTGGAATTTTTAACCGCAGAGGACGCAGAGAACGCAGAGGAAGAGAAGAGAGAGACTAATAATTCCGATGAAGAGCGGATTTGATCTCACTCTTCCTCTGTCTCGATTGGTCTAATTTCTGAGCAGTCGCAAACCGCTTAATGTGACTATTACTGTAGACCCTTCATGACCGATTACGCCTAAAGGCATGGTGATGTTTCCGAGGAAATTGGCAGCCAGTAACAGTATAATGCAACTGAGTGCAAAAACAATATTTTGTTTGACAACATTTTGAGCGCGTCGGCCCAAACTAATTGCTTTAGCTAGTTGCTCTAACTTATCTGCCATTAATACGATATCAGCAGTTTCTAAAGCAACATCGCTGCCGGAAATTCCCATCGCAATGCCCACGGAAGCTTGAGCGAGGGCGGGGGCGTCGTTGATGCCGTCTCCCACCATTGCTACAGTTTGATACTGGGTTTGCAGTTGTTTAATTGCCTGCACTTTGTCTTCTGGCAAAAGTTCGGCGTACACTTCATTGATGCCTAATTGACGGGCGATGTGTTGAGCGGTTTGCTTGTTGTCCCCGGTCAGCATAATTATATGTTCTACGCCTAATTTTTGCAAGCGTTTTACCGTTGCTGCTGCTTCGGGGCGGAGGGTATCTGCTACTGCAATGATTCCCAAAAGCAGATCGCCTTTTGCCACCCAAACAACTGTTTTACCTTCGGCTTGCAACTGCTGGCTGATTTGAGCTAATTCGGAAGTTGCTTCGACAAATTCGGCTTTACCAATGGCAATGATTTGATTGTTGACTTTGCCGACAATTCCTTGACCGATTTTTGCTTGTACCTCGGTAGCGGTTGACAATTGTAACTGTTGCTGCTGGGCGGCGCTGACTATTGCTTGGGCGATCGCGTGTTCGGAATGAGCTTCCAAAGCAGCGGCAAATTGCAGAACTTCTGTTTCAGTATATCCGGCTGCTGGTACAATTTGGATAACTTCAGGTTTTCCCGTGGTGAGAGTTCCGGTTTTGTCAAAGGCGATCGCCCTGACTTTACCAATCATCTCTAATTGCGCGCCGCTTTTAAACAAAATCCCCTGTCTCGCCCCATTAGCAATTCCCGAAAGCAGCGCCGGCATAATCGAAGCCATCAGCGCGCAGGGGGATGCGACTACTAGGAAAATCAGCGCCTGATAAATTGTCTCTTCCCAATTCCAGCCCAAAACAAAGGGCGGCAAAGTTGCGAGAAGCAAGCCTAAACCGACAATTAATTTGGCATAACCGCGCTCGAATTTTTCCACAAACATTTGAGAAGGCGGCGCTGCTGTTTGCGCTTCTTGAACCAGCCGAATCACTCGCTGAATCAAGCTGCTTTCTGGAGTTTTATGAACTTCGAGTTTCAGCGCGCCGACACCGTTAATTGTACCTGCATAGACTTCATCGCCCCTGGTTTTTTCCACGGGCATCGATTCGCCGGTAATCGAGGCTTGATCGATCGCGCTGTAGCCTTCAATAATTATCGCATCTGTGGGGATGATTTCTCCGGGCTTGACTAAAATGTAATCGCCAATTTCCAATTTGTCGATCGCAACTTCCCGTTCCCCGCCGTACATTACCACCCTAGCAGTATCCGCAGTCAAACTCATCAAACTGCGGATGCTGCGTTCAGTCCGCTGCATAGCATAACCTTCCAGCGCGCCGCTAATTGCAAAGATTAAAATCAACACCGCACCGTCAACAATTAAATGATATTCTTGCCTCCACAGCCCCAAACCGGCCGCGCCCAAAGCAGCGACAATCATTAACAAATCTACATCTAATTCGCGTTCTTGAAAAAGCGTAGTTAAGCCTTCGCGGGTGCTGGAATAGCCACCGATAACATAAGCCGCGGGTAAGATTAACACGGCTACACCCAGCCAGCCGAATTGCAGGGCTAGCGAACCCAAGATTACGAGAATTCCGCACAGGGCGGCAGTCACAGCATCTGGATGTTCTTCCGCGAGGCGCCAGAGGCGAGAGATTGGGAGGGCATTGGGAGTCATTGGGGAAATTGATTTGGTAGATGACTCCTTTAGCCTAAACCTTGACATTAATGTCAATGTCAAGCTTTTGGCCCCGACTCCTTTCGGGTAGGGAAACGGCAGTGCCGTTTCCTGTATTTCCTAGAATTGAAAACCCCTATCAACTGTCGGTAAAGTCGATCGCACTCAAAACAAGTTCTACCCTGGTATCTGTCCCAATCGGGCCCTCAATTCATCAGCCGATAACTGAGGCAATTGTTCTAACAACAATGTCAATTCTTCGACAGGTAAAGCCAGTAAATTAGTAACGAGTGCAGGCAAACTCTCGCCCGATTCATTTAACCGCACTGCCAAGACATTTTCGGCTAATAATCTCACCGCTTCTTGCCTTCCTGCTGCATCCACTGCGAGCATAGATATTCCCAGTAAAATCACTGTAAACTCCGCAGCAGGTATCGTGGATACTGGAGAGAGAAACGCTATCATCAGCGAGTCTAATTCTCCAAATCTCACTCGCAGAAAATTCTCTAAAATTAAGCGCTGTTGTTCTTCTTTACCTTCTTGAATTCCTTGTTGCTGTGCCGCTTGTAACTGTTCTTGAAAAAGAGGTGCGATAGTCATAATTAACTCCCGGTCTTCTGTTTCTATTTCCTGTTCTAAATCTGCTACTAAGTTTGATTGCAGTCTGTACAGCAATTCTAACGCATTAATTCGCAGGGGATTGTCTGTACTCAAAGCGCTCAACTGGGTAACTGCTCTTTGCTGCACTTTTCCTTTACCCAAAATCCTCAGCCACAAGGTTTCGGAAATTTCTGGCAACTGATGGATGACCACAATTGCCGATCGCAAATATTCCCCCAAAAAATAGATTCCCGGCATCCAATTCGGTTCGTCTGGTTGTGCGCGAAACCCGTTCACCAGCGATTCTGAGGCTGTCGGAGTCAGAATCCACAATTTAGGCAATTCACTTTCGTTAAATGCAGTATTTTCTCTTCGGGATTGTCGCTCTAGTTTACCTCGAACGTCCCACAATTTGCTGAGGCAACTGATAACTTCGCTGACACTTACCGGGTTGCGGAACGCTTCAAAGAGTGCCGCTGAATTTGCTAGTCTTCCCAACAATCCCAAGCTTTCGATGTATTCTGGGACTGCGGCGTTCGGAGTAAAGTAAACATCTATTTCGCGCACTTCGGAAGTGACATCGCGGCCGATATCAACTATCCCTGCTGGAGAGAGCAGTTCTTCTAGGTATTCTTTGGCAAAGCGATCGTGAATGAATCGCGTCATTCGATTTTAAATGGTAGATTTTAGATTGATTTACTCTAATAAATATTATCACAATTTAAAGATTTATGGGTGTTTTCAATTATATGAAATACCGTAGGGACGCGGCAGTGCCGTGTCCGGGCGGCACTATGTCAAATAAAAACCGTTAGCTTGAAAATTTAGGCAAACTTTAAAAAATATTGTTACAATCCTAAGTCTTATACTAATTATTAAAAGTCGCATATCCCCGCGCGGGACAGGGCAATGCCGTTTCCCGACATATCGCATACAATCTATATTTATCTCTACTTTTTATAATTGGTATTATGCAACAAGAATACCTGACCATCAAACAACTTACAGAAGCGGTACAAGGCACAATTACCCCTCGGATGGTGCGACATTATCACGCTTTGGGGCTGCTATCTCCGGCGGTGCGATCGACCTCTAACTACAGACTGTACACCCGCAGCGACGTGCAAAGACTGCAAAGAATAGTCGCACTCAAACAGCAAGGCTTTCAACTGTCTCACATCCGCAAACTGTTAGAAACAGACGCGGATGCTTCTCCTGACGCGCTGATGGCGACTCTGCAACAGCAATATCAGTCGGTAATTCAGCAAATTGTTCGCCTCAGAGAAACGGCATCAGCCCTGGAAGGATTGCTGGGACGGGATCTTTCGTGTCAAGCGGTGCAAGCGGGCGCACTGGCACAATTGAGGCTGTTGCAGGCGGAAACTGAGGGGGGGTTGGGAGAGTTGGAACAACTTTGGGAGGGTTGGGATGCGGCGGCGCACACTCACCCGGAGGATTTTGGGGAGTCGTTGCAGCATTTGTTGCCGGATTTGCCCGATCGCTCGGAAATTGAGGTAGACTTGCTTTCTAAACTGGTGTTAGCCTGCGGAGATTGTTCGCTGCTGCCGTTTGTGAAGTTGAGCGAAACGGCGATTAAATCGGCGCGGGAAGCTTTGAATAATCAGTGTCAAATTGTGGCTGATGTGCCGCCTGTTTTTGCGGCTTTGGATCGAACTAGATTGGCGCATTTAGGAACAAGTATTGCAACTTTAATTGATGACCCGCACATCAATGCTGCGGCGGAAGCGGAACAGGAATTCTGGCTGCAGCGTGAGTGGTTTGAAAAGTTGTTGAAACTGGAAAAAGGATGTATATTGGCGATCGGATATGCGCCGTCTGTGCTGATGGCGGTTTGCGATGCGATCGAGAGTGGGCAACTGCAACCGGCTTTGGTGATTGGAATGCCGATCGGTTTTAGTCATTCCCCAGTGGCGAAACGGCGGTTAGTGCGATCGGGCGTTGCTTATATTACAACTGTGGGGACTTTTGGCGGCGGGTTGTTGGCGGCGGTTGCTTTGAATGCTTTGGTTGAGTCTTTGATTGAAAAGCCGAATTGTCACTGTCATCTCAAGTAAAAATTGGCTTGAGAAAAGCGTACAAATCAAATTCTCCTCTATCGGGATTTGTTTGATAGCGCAATTCTGGCTTGAAACCTAGTTCAAAGAGTATCGCAAAAAGAAATGTTTATATTCTAAGTATTACTCCGATTTTCGGGATTTTAAACAGCAATATCTGATATCAATTCCGGTAACACCGGAATGATATAAACGCAGGACACGGCAGTGCCGTTTCCCTACAATTAATTGGGGTAGGGAAACGGCACTGCCGTGTCCTGATTGTGGGTAATATAATTCCGATGCTACCGGATGTGATATAACTGACTTACTCAGGCTCCTATCACCCATAAACAACATTTGGATTCTCTTTTAACCTAAAAACTTCGGAGATTCAAGCCAGAGCAATTAACCGCAAAAGGTACTCAGCTACTCACCATTGTCTTTGACCGTGCTGAGTAGATATTGTACTTTTTGAAAGGGAAGCTCAGTTATTATGGCTGCCGATCTTGCACTGAGGCTGCATCTTTGACTCGTGTTTTTGCTTGGCTGTTAGCATAAGCACGAATCAAGGCAGACTTCTTAAGCCGTTTGACGCCACTCAAAACCAAAAGTGCAAACAGCGTTCCTATCAAACTCATCACCCACAAACCGCAACCTGCCGCTGCACCTAATCCGGCAGCCAACCAAATAGTTGCGGCGGAAGTTAATCCTTTGACTTCCGCTTTACCCACTGGGTATTGAGTTTGTTGCAGAATGATTCCGCCTCCGAGAAAGCCTACCCCTGTGGCAACTCCTTGGATAGTTCGGCTCAAAGCATTGGAAGAGGAAAAGGTGCTGTCGCCATCCATCTGCAAAGGAATCATTACAAATATAGCTGCGCCTAGACTCACAATCATAAAGGTTCTTAAACCTGCTGGTCTACCTGGCTGCTGGCGGTTCATGCCGATCGCGAAACCTACCAGTAGTGCAGCCGTCAGCCTAAAGGTGACTGTTTGCCAATCGTTGGGGCTGAAAAAGATAGAACTCATTGCCTGTACTCCTACTAGAACTCGCTCTTCACGCGCACGCACTTCCAGGCGCGGCAGGCTGACTTAATGTAACTCCGGTTAGTCGCTAGACTTACTAGGGAATCTGGTTAATTTTAAGTTAAGACTAAGTTAAATTCAAGTAGAGGTTCGGATCGATGTGCGACCCCGAAACGTCAAACGCCCGAACTCGCACGCTTTGTTCGGGCGCTTGGCTAATAGGTTGCACAGAAATATCTGCGGTTGCAAATTTATATCGTTGCTTCTTCCTTCACCACTTCCCCAACGCCCCCCACACAGTACCCGAAACCACCCCCCAAATCGCGCCCAAACCAGCCCCGACGATCGCCCCCGCCACAGGCCCCAACTCCACCGGCACCCCAGCGCTAACAGCCGGAAACATCGCAGACACCACCGCCCCCAACACAGCACCCGCGAAAGTCCCCAAAAAACTGCCCCAAATCGCCCCCAAAGCCCCACCCCTCACCCCCGAAGGCTGAAACGAAATCGGCAGCTTCGGCGCAAACCCGCAAAAACCCAACAAACCCCCAGAAACCACACCTCCAACAGAACCCACACCAGCCGCCACGATCGCCACACCCAGCAGCAAACGCGCAAACTCATCCACCGGCCGCATCTCGACACCGTATTGCTGCCAAACCACCAGCCCAGCCCCCAAAAAAACACCAGCCACAGTCCCCAAAAACGCTCCCCAGACCGCCCCCAAATATCCTCCCCGCCGGCCCCACACCCTCCCCACCGGCAGCGCCAGAGGAGGGCGAAAAGTTGCCCAAACACAGCCCCAGACAGCACCAACCCCCGCCCCAGCCAAAATCCTCTCTCCGATCCCCGGAGTGCTATTAATCGCGCCAAACACCGCACCGCCGATCGCCGCCAACAAAAAAGCCCCCCAAGCCGCCCCCACCAAAACTCCGCCCCACTTCCGCCAAATCTGATTCGGCGCCAAAGTAAAAACACCCCACATCATCCCAAAAAAACAGCCCCAAATCGTACCAACAAAAATCGCCCCCAAAATAGCGCCACCGCCCTCAGCTATTACCGAATAAATCCCCCCGATCGCCGCCAAACACAAACTACCCCAAACACCTCCCCAAGCAGCATCCTGAAAAATGCGCTCAAACTTGCCCGCGGGAACCCGAGGCGCGGGAGTCCGATTCCGAGAAGACATCGGCAGCGGTAGCAACGGCACTGCGTACTGGCCGAGTTGACGCGGCAGCCCCGTGGCGGGCTGTAGCCGGCGCGCTGCGGGTTCCCTCACGACCGGCGGTGGTTGGGGCTTTTTACGCTTGATTTTCGCGGGCTGCAAGTGCAATCCGTTGCTGACTGCTTGCCGCGAAGGAAACGGATCGCGACCTTTGAGGAGTTTTGCCCGATCGCACCAAGGGCACCGATTCAGATGATTTCCGTATTTATGCTGACTGTTTTTGCTGCAAGTAATTAAAGAATCTTCCGCTTCCCGAATCGCATTCACCCAAGTTTTCGCATCCGGGCGCGCCGAAGGATTGCCGTGCCCTTCCTCAAAACAGCGGACAAACATCTGCCGCAGTCGGGGATGCAGCATCTCGAAAGGAGGCGCAGCCGGCATCGGGCGGTAGGGAATCCGCTTCGTACCTGTGGGGAAATGACCCGATCGAATTCTCGCTTCCAAAGCTGGCGGTTCGTCGCTACCGAGATAAACTCCCGAAAACGGGTGCGTACCTTCCATCAGCAATTGAAAAATTAATACAGCTAAACCGAACAAATCGTGCTCTGGAGCTCGATCGATATCGCGGAAAGTCTGGCCCTGCAACTCCGGCGGCGTAAACTCGGGTTTCCCCACGGGACACCGATAAACGTAACCCGTATAAGGATCGCGGACTTGAAACGAATCCGTGTCTACCAGCGTTACCAACGCCGTATCCGTGACGAGAATGTTCGACTCGTTTACGTCGCCGATGACGTAACCCCTGACGTGGAGGGCGTTTACAGCCGAGGCGAGATTTCTGGCGGTACGGTGGAGGTAAAGATAGTTAAACAGCGGTTTTTGTTCGCGCCTGGTTTTGGGAGTGTAGAAAGTGTGTACCGGCATCACTTTGTTGACGCGCGGCATCACAAAACCGACAATTTTTTCTCGCCCGCCGACAGTATGCAGCAAATCGATCGGCCAAGCAATTGAAGCGTGTCCCGGTTCCGCGATCGGCGCATCCGGCGGCATACTGAACATGACTGTGAGTTTGTCGCCGTCTTCGTCTGTCGGTTTGTGGTAGATTTTTGCTACAAGGGACGAGTCTTGGGCGATCGGGTAGATGCGACCTTCACCGCCACTGGCGATCGCGCTGTTGCTGTCGATCGCAATCAGTTGTCCGCTAAATTGGCGCTGCAACTGCATAGAATTCCGTTATGGGATAGAGAATTTGGAAGCCATCACTCAATAAACTTGACTTGCACATTAAATCTTACCTTTGTTATGACTTAGGCACGGGTGCGTCGAAACCGGGTTTTTCA
This sequence comes from Microcoleus sp. K4-B3, assembly GCF_036704615.1. NCBI lineage: Bacteria > Bacillati > Cyanobacteriota > Cyanophyceae > Oscillatoriales > Microcoleaceae > Microcoleus > Microcoleus sp. K4-B3. The sequence goes on along the minus strand of NZ_JAUBSF010000002.1, from coordinate 178,836 downwards.
CCAAAAGAGGCGTTGCAGCCCGCAGATTCGGTAAAAAACCCGGTTTCTTGGGTCGGAGTGCGTCATTCGATTTTAGATTTTAGATTTTAGATTTTAGATTTACACCACGGATAAATCCGGGGGCTTGAGGATGCAAGGATTTTGGATTTTGGATTGATTCCACGGATAAATCACGTGGCGGGTACCATCAAGAAATTATTGGTCAGCCCTGTTTCTGTTAGTGGGATGGGCGTCCCGCCCGTCCGCGCTATCAAAATTAAATGTGAACCAGCTTCAAATCCACCGACAATAACAACATTTTATCCTCAATTCTTTGTCTGACGGCCGGTGTCACCTGACAATTATCGCTGTTGAGGCATTCCACCAACAAGCTTTGGGCATAGTAATACTGTTTCAGCAAAGTTTTCTGTTGGGGGCTAAAGTCTCGATTGTAGCCGATCGCACTTTTGAATTTGGCCAGCCAACAGCGACCGCAATCTTTGCGCCACTTTTTCCAGTTTTGCAAATCAGGCATCTGAGTCTGAAATTGTGCCAGAAGTTGTTTAAGTTCTGGTTCAATATCCAGCGCCAAAATGCCAACCAAGATATCCACCGCATCATTATCAAAAGCCAATTTCAGAGACTCGTTAACCTCCGCAAATTCTACATTTTTTCGCGCCTTTGCCAAACAATTCCGAAACTTGCGAACTTTCGATCTATCAAACTTCAGACTCGGATCTAGGACGCGAGTCAAAGCCAAATCGAGCACGCAAACTAAGGCAACATAAAAAGCGCGAATTTCCGCCGGTTTGAACTTCCTTTGCACTAACTGAGACTTGTGATTTGCCCAGATTAGCAACTGCTGCAAAGTTTCATCTTTAGCGGCCATACTGTCTAATTTTTGTTGCATCAGCAGCAAAAGTTCGTCAGCAGGTTGCAAAATGCTGACAACTCTCACAAATTCATTTTTCCACTTTTTGTCTGTAATCCTGCTGACCAATTCTGGCAGCGAATCAGGGTTGGCACTGTCAATTAAATATTCTGGTTGAGTGTCGGTTTCCTCTAGCAGTTCGTCAACTGCGCTTTTGATAAAGTTATCCACCAACCAGTCGCGGGTACGCGAGAAATTGCTCTCCAATTCCAGGTAATGACTGCCTAATTTTGCCTTAAAGTCTTTGGGAAAAATCTCTTTAGCCACCAACATATTTTTCCAGCGACTTAGCTGGCTGGCGTTGCGTTCGGGAAAGCGGTTGTACAGATAGTCGATCGCGATCGCATCTAGAATATCCGCACCCAGGATTTCCCGCCGTTTCACCTCGTTTTCGGGTCCTATTTGTCGCCGCTGAGTTAGAGGCCGACACTGGCTAACAGTTGGTTCAATCAAGTGCTGAATCAGCCAGTTTCCCCCACGGAAAAAATCGCGATCGAACTCCAAGTAAATCGCGCCAAACAAAGCCTCAAAAGTCTTCGCCAAAATTCTATTGTACTGACTTTCTTCTGTTTCTTTTCGATTCCAGACGCGCCAAGATAGTTCCTTTAACTTCAAATTTTGTGCAAATTCCGCAACTTTTTTCGGGTCTGCTAAACAAGCTTTTAAGGTTGAGATAGCATCTGGATCGAGTTCTGGATATTCGCGGTACAGGTAATCGGTAACAACAGCACCGAAAATCGCTCCGCCTAAGAGTGACAGCCGTTTGTACTTAACCTCTTGCCAAGCGGGAGACTCTTCGGGGCGATCGGGGTAATCGCTGGTATAGTAACGGCAATTTAAGGCAATTTCCAGCAGTTTTGTCTGCTGAAAGCTGCAAAGGTCGATCGCTGCTTTGACTGCTTCAATATCTACCTTTTTACTTTTTATTAGCTCTAATTCTTCTTCACATTTTCCCCACTTTTCCAACCAATCACCGCCAGCATCTTCAACATACCGATCCACAAAATCTACCCCGTAATTCATCCATTCATCCTGCATTTTTCTGGCGGCTTCCAGTTCTTCCCTGACTTTCTGCAAGTTATTTTCAACGGTGTTCGTACCTTGTACTGTCATAGTATTGATTTTGATGTATTTTGATTTTATTTCCAACAATTTCACCGCGATTAAATCAAATCTCAATTGAATTTAGGCCGTGTTGCTAGTTATTTTACAAGATTGATTTGTGCCGTAAATCTTCCCGTCGCTTAGCCTTCGTATCAAACACCTGTTGCCGCCGTCTGGCAGACCCCTCCCGGAACTCGAAAAGGGGGAGGAATAATCTTGGTCTGTTTTCCCTTTTGCGGGAAGCTGGCTGGGGGCTAGCTTTGTTGCATTGTCGAGAATTGTGCAATATGTGAGTTAGTCAAAATTTCTTTATTCACCGAGTTGGGAGCAGTCGAACTATTCTCAGCAGCATATCTGCTTGATTTACGGGAACTTGAGGTAACGACCTGCGGGCAAATTATCGCTATTATATAATGCTATGTTAACTAACTGGTTCAGGAAATTTTCATCGTTTCTATCATAACTTAAAAATAATCCTCTGTCAATCCCCCAACCTTGAAGAGTTTGTTGCCAATTTTGATATTTTTGTTCAGAGAACTCATCCGAAAGAGTAGTCACTTGGATGCAGAGGGGCTGCTGTTGGCGGTTGCTAACGATCGAATCGGTTGCCATAGAAAGATCGGCAACATATCGATACAAAACAGTGCCTTGGCGATCGACAATTCGGGCTGCGATCGCCCGAATGACGAGATCGTCAGCCGGATCGAATTTACCGGCTTTCAGTTTTTGTTTCCAGATGTAAAATTTGCGATCGTTTTCGCTCAGCCATTTAGGAAATAGATAGCTGTACCAATACCTTTCCCCCGGAGTCATTAACTCAAACGCGGCTTGCTGTTCTCTTCCTGAAGGTAGAGATTGAACTGCTAGCCAAACCTGAGAATCTCGGATAAGCTGCAGCAAAAAAGCCATCACAAATTTTTTAGCAGTTAGCGAACCGGGTTTAACATCTTTCACCCAGCGATTGATTTCATCCAATCTTCTCGCCAAACTCGGATCTATTGGATCTGCTTCGCTAATTAGGGAGTTGAGCTTATCCTTAATCTCTTGTGCTTGCAAACGACGACCTACTGTACAAACTAAAGCAAAATTGTTGACACCTCGATTTTATTATAGAACCGCGCCAAATTTTCACCGCTGATTACACATCTCCCAAAATTGTTGTGGGTAAGTATCCTGCCAGCCCTTAACTTTATTTGAGCAGATGTCTATTGAGTAGCTGCGACTGATTCCCGTAGGCGCTGGTACAATAAAACAAAATAAACATTCATCAACGGCCCGGCTAAAAACCCGAGTAGATTAGCTGCAAGCTGATATGCTACGGATTTCCCCGTCGGATCGATTAATAGGCAAATCAATAGTATTGGCACAAAAACCACCAAGATTATCAGCAAAGTCGAGCTAAATACCAACCACCAACGCCCTTTAGTTAATTCCCAACTGCTGCTAATACTGTCCAACGCCGAAGAGTTATCAATAACGGTAGCGTAAGATGAAAACATTAACCGATATGATACATAAAACCCGGGAATTATTAGTGCAATGAAGCCAGCAGACACCAGCAGCAAACACATAAGGGAAGCCGCAATTAGTTGTAGCAATCTTCTGTTTGACTGAGTAAAAGACTGACCAACAGTTACTTTATTTTTTGTTAAATCTCGGTAACTGTAAAAAATCATAGCTCCCGACAAGAAAGGAACTACCACCAACCAGTAGATAATATTGAAAGCAACACCTACTGAACCTAGCTTGCCAAAACTATTGAGTCCGACAAATATCAAAATTGGAGAGTTGATGAGCAACAGGGGAGCGTATCTAGAACCTATATTAGCAAAGGTTTCTCGCAACAGGCTTCGGGCACTAATTCGTGAAGCTGTCATAGTTTTTTATCCTGCTTTTGTAAGTGGATTGGAACATATTAAGTGCGTTTGACAAATAAACATTACATGGGAGGGTAAGTGAGAATACTCATCAAGTCGCTGGTATCTCATGATGCTACCCTAAACCTGCCCGGACAAGATACTATTTTTGTTGGCCCTTACCTACTTAGACATTATTAATTAGAAAAAGTTGCTAACAATAATGTTAAGTCATCATCGGTGCGTTCGGAAACGCGGGGCGATCGCAAAAATGACTCTAACTGCTGTTTCGCATCTTCCTCTTCTTTCGACTCGCCAGAAAACCGAAACAAAGGTGCAAAAAACGGCCCGTGTGGCGTGCCTTCTGGGATTTTGAGAGCTAGCATTTGCAAGCCGTCGGAAAAAACGGCTAAGTGCGGCAGTTTTTCCCGCCGTACCTGAAATTGCGCTGTTTCGATCGCATTCGGCGAAATCAAAAAGATGGTTTCGTTGATGTATTCGCCGCAGGGAGGTACAGTCAGGGCGATCGCATTTCCTGCACTGTCACCTGCTACCGCCGCACCGTCGCCGATTTGAGCAACTGCGATTAATTCTGGAGTAGCAACAACTGCAATTAAAGTGCAAGCTAAATCTCTCGCAGCCACTTCCCGCACTGCCGCTTCTGCTTCCACCTGCGCCCGCGCAACTTGCAGTGATGCTGTCAAGAATACCTGCCATTCGCCGTCATTTTGAGGCAGCCTTTCCTGTTGCCCGCAAATCGTTTCGACAACCGCTTCCACAGCAATTTTTGCCCCAACTTCTGCGAGTGCTGCCGAACCCGCACCATCGGCAACCGCTGCCGCTAAAACACCGTTCGGTAAGAGACGCCAGCAGTGGGCATCTTGACAAGGCTGCGATCTTTTTTCGTGGCTCGTACCTATCACCGATGCCGCTACAACTTGCCAATTAAAGGATGAATTCTGCATTAATTACTCTTTAACTCAAAACTTCGTAAATTCACAACTATGCAAAGTCTGGACGGATTTATTTATCCCTAATTACAGCACTTTTCTGGGTTCGTAGGTACTAGCCCTTGTAGGGACACGGCACTGCCGTGTCCCTACAGCACTCTTACTAATGACCAATGACCAATGACTAATGACTAATGACCAATGACTAATAACTAATGACCAATGACTAATGACTAAACTGTTCCCCATCCGGGTGGCGGCAGTGCTACTTGTTCATCAATTTTTGAGTGAGAAACTCTCTGCATACTAGCCGACAGCCAGATGAACATCTCTCTAAAGTCTAATCCTCTCAATTTTACAGGCGTGCGCTCGACAATTTGCCCGAGACGGGCGATATTAGCACCTTCCACTCCGACTGCAAAAAATGCCACGCGCTTGTTAGTCTCTTCCTCTTTAATCCGCTGTGCTGCTATTTCCACAACATCGTCTGATTCGCCTTGAGGTTCGCCGTCGGTAATCATAAATACCCACGGGCGGTAGTAGGTAATGCCGTTGTTGCGGTATTCGGATTTGCGGGCCGCAATGGTATCTAGCGCTAGCTGAATGCCTGCGCCCATGTGGGTTTGTCCTTGAGCTGTCAGCAGTGGCGTCTCGAACTGGTCGGCGGTCACGAAGTCTTGCACGACTTTGATATGATTGTCAAAGGAAATAATCGCGACTTCGACTCGCTTTTTAGCTAGTTCGTCTTTAATTAGGTCATTCCTAAAAATTTCCAGCCCCTCATTCAAGGCATCTATGGGTGCGCCTTGCATGGAACCGGAGGTGTCCAGCAGGAGGACGCAGGGACAGCGCGGCTCTGGGTTTTCGGCAAATTCTACGGCTTCGTCTAGTCTCATGGTTCGGGGTTGACCTGGGAGTGGCTCGATTTCTAGGTTTGTTACTTTACTGTATCAAGTCAGTAACAAATTTAAGTGCAAATTGCTAGGGCGATCGCATTTTACCATTTACGTGAATCGATTTGAGATTTTTGATGGTATATTTTAGATTTGAGAATTGGATGTCTGCCGTCAAAAAAACAAATTTCTTCCAACCTGTGGTAATATAGACTAATAGTATTACTGCAAAATAAGGATAAATCTTATGATTGCAACAGTCACACAGAAATTAACCTTTGACCAATTCCTTGTAGAATGTCCAGAAGATGGACTCTATGAACTGGTAAATGGAGAAATTGTAGAGATGAATGCCACAAGAAATCATGATGATGTTGCTGATTTTACGTCTGACTCATTTAAAGATGAAATTAAACGGCTAAGTTTAAATTATGTAGTCAAAAATACCGCCGTTATCAGAACTGTAACTAAAGCCGGAATCGAACAAGGGCGGAGGCCGGATGTCAGCGTAATCGATCGCGATTTGTGGCGCTCGAACCGTTCTGCTTATGCTGCATTGCGGGAACCAATTCAACTGGCAGTGGAAGTAACATCAACAAATTGGGAGGACGATTATATAGACAAATTGGACGAATATCGGCGTTTGGGAATTGTAGAATATTGGATTGTCGATTATTTAGCAATTGGCAGCAGGGAATTTCTGGGAAATCCCAAAGTTCCAACTGTATTTGTCCACCTTTTGGATGCAGAGGGCAACTATCAAAGAAGCGCGTTTAAAGGCAGCGAACGAATTGTATCGCGGACTTTTCCCGAATTAACGCTGACAGCAGAAGAGGTGATGAATGTTTAACTTCGGTTAATCCAGCTACCCAGACTATTCTCCATAAAAAATTACTGAAAATATGAAATCTATTTCTGATAAAAAACTTTCCGATAGAAAAGCTATTAGTCCTTGGAGTTACAAACCTTGGTGGTGTCAGCCTTGGTCGATTCTTTTAACTGGTACTAGCCTGATTAGCGGTAGTTGGTTTTTATTAAAAACTGTTTGGATAACTATTTTAGTCGCGATTCCTTTATTAGCCTGGATGGGTTTTTTCTTGTTAGTATGGCCGAGGTTGATGGTGTCTAGCGGAGTTTTAGATTCCGATGCAGATTAGGTTTTGGTGGCGCGCACCCTATGTTTAGGGTAAGGTGGCGCGCACCCTAAACATAGGGTAAGGTGCGCGGTGCACGCCCTACCTTTGAGTGTTTCGCAGTCTAGGTTTGCGGGTAATAGTCTTGAATTGCTTTTACTTGCATCGGGTGGGATTTGAGCGATCGAATTCCCGCTGCTGTCGCTTTGGCACCGGCTATAGTCGTAATAATCGGGATTTTGTAAGTCAAAGCTGTGCGGCGGATAAAGATGCCGTCGGCTCGGGATTCTTCACCGGAAGGTGTGGTGATAATTAGTTGAATTTTCTCATTCTTGATCGAATCCAACAAATTCGGCCGCCCTTCGTGCAGTTTCAATTCCAGATCTACCTGTAAACCTTGTTCTCGCAAAACTTTGCGTGTCCCGTGGGTTGCGACTACTTTGAAACCCAATTCTAAGAATTCTTTGACAACTGGTACAACTGCTAGTTTGTCCCGCTCGCGCATCGAAACCAGCACGGTTCCCAACAGCGGCATCTGTTGTCCGGCGCCGAGTTGAGCTTTGGCAAATGCTTTGCCAAAATCTGTGTCCATCCCCATTACTTCGCCGGTCGAGCGCATTTCTGGCCCTAACAAGGTATCAGTTCCCGGGAACTTAGCAAAGGGCAATACTGCTTCTTTTACCGAAACATGAGTGGGTATAATCTCTTCAGTAAAACCCAAAGCTTTTAGAGTTTTGCCGGACATGACGCGCGACGCCATTTTTGCTAAGGGAACTCCGATCGCCTTGGACACGAAAGGTACTGTGCGAGAAGCGCGCGGGTTAGCTTCCAAAATGAAAACTTGTTCGCCTTGAACGGCAAATTGAATGTTCATCAACCCGATCACTTTCAGGGATTTTGCTAATTCTACAGTCCAGCGGCGGATTGTTTCTAAAGCTCCGGCCGAAAGCGTTTGGTAAGGGATAGAACAAGCAGAGTCGCCGGAGTGGATTCCCGCTTCCTCGATGTGCTCCATAATACCCCCGATCGTCACATTGCCAGTAACATCGGCGATCGCATCTACATCCACCTCGATCGCATTCTCCAAGAACTTATCAATTAAAATCGGATGATCGGGTTCTACCAGCACGGCATAGGTCATGTAACGTTCCAATTCCGTATCGGAATAAACAATTTCCATTGCTCGCCCGCCCAACACGTAACTCGGCCGCACCACTACCGGATAACCGATCCGTTGAGCTACTATCAAAGCATCCTCATAACTGCGCGCCAAACCGTTAGCAGCTTGCTGAATATCCAACTCCCGCAGAATCTTTTCAAATCGCTCCCTGTCTTCAGCAGTATCAATGGAATCCGGCGAAGTTCCCCAGATTTTTGTTTGTACGTCAGGGTGATTTTCCAGGGCTTTTTGTAAAGGAAGCGCCAATTTTAGCGGGGTTTGTCCGCCAAATTGAATGATGATTCCTTCGGGATTTTCGGCTTCTATGATGTTGAGAACATCTTCTTTTGTTAGCGGTTCAAAATACAGGCGATCGCTCGTATCGTAATCCGTCGAAACCGTCTCCGGGTTCGAGTTGACCATAATTGTCTCAAAGCCGTCTTCTCCTAGGGAATAGGAAGCGTGACAGCAGCAGTAATCAAACTCAATTCCCTGTCCGATCCGGTTCGGCCCGCCGCCTAAAATCATCACTTTTCGTTTGGCAGAAGGCAAAACTTCCGACTCCGGCGCGAGACTGTGGCCTACAGGCGAAACTTTCTTTTCTTCATCGCCCAATTCCCAAATTGCAGCTCCTGCTTCGTAGGTGGAATAATAATACGGTGTAAACGCTTCAAATTCAGCGGCACAAGTATCGACTGTTTTGTAAATCGGCACTACGCCTAACTGTTTGCGGTAAGCGCGTACTTGATCTTCCGATGTTTTGGTGGCGTAAGCAATTTGGCGATCGCTAAATCCCAACTGCTTTACTTCAAACATTGTCTCTTTTGTCAACTCATGCAACTGCGTTCGTTTCAAGAACTTCTCAGTTTCCAGCAATTCCTGCATTTTATCCAAAAACCAAGGGTCGATTGCTGTGAACTCGAAGATATCTTCGACCGACATTCCCATCATCATCGCGTGGCGGACTGTAAAAATGCGATCGGGATTTGGCGTCCGCAATCCGGCGCGAATTTGTTCCAAACTCGGCAACTTTTCCGGTTTGTCGCACCCGAAACCCGCGCGGCCTGTTTCCAATCCCCGCAGCGCTTTTTGGAAGGATTCGTTGAAGCTGCGCCCGATCGCCATTACCTCCCCAACTGACTTCATTTGCGTTGTCAGAGTCGGTTCGGAACCGGGAAACTTTTCAAAGGCAAATCGGGGAATCTTCGTCACCACGTAGTCAATTGTCGGCTCAAAAGACGCCGGAGTTTTCTTGGTGATATCGTTGGAAATTTCGTCTAGGGTGTAACCTACCGCTAATTTTGCCGCCATTTTTGCAATGGGGAAACCAGTTGCTTTCGAGGCCAAGGCGGAGGAACGGGAAACCCGAGGGTTCATTTCAATAACGATGAAATCTCCGTTGACTGGATTGACGGCAAATTGAATGTTGGAACCGCCGGTTTCAACTCCGATTTCGCGGATAATTTTAATCGAAGCATCCCGCAGGCGCTGATATTCTTTGTCTGTGAGAGTTTGCGCCGGGGCGACGGTGATAGAATCGCCGGTGTGGACGCCCATCGGGTCGAGATTCTCGATCGAACAAATAATCACCACATTATCTGCCAAATCCCGCATCACTTCCAGTTCGTACTCTTTCCAACCAATCAAAGATTGTTCGATCAAAATTTGCGATACTGGACTCGCATCAATCCCGCCTTGTGCCATTTCTTCAAACTCTTCTTGATTGTAAGAAATGCCGCCTCCCGTGCCGCCCATTGTAAAAGCAGGACGAATAATTAACGGATAACTGCCGATTTGGTGGCCAATTGCTTTGGCTTCGTCGAGAGTGTTGGCAATTCCAGAAGGGCAAACGGCGACGCCAATTCGCGCCATCGCTTCCTTAAATAATAGCCTGTCTTCTGCCATTTCAATTGCTGGCAACTTAGCGCCAATCAACTCGACATTGTACTTTTCTAAAATCCCATTTTTAGCGAGTGCAACTGCTAAATTTAGCGCCGTTTGACCGCCCATAGTCGGTAAAATTGCTTGAGGTCTTTCTTGAGCAATGATTTGTTCGAGGATGACTGGCGTTAGAGGTTCGATGTAAATGCGATCGGCAGTTTCCGGATCTGTCATAATCGTTGCCGGGTTGGAATTCACCAACACTACTTCAAAGCCTTCTTCTCGCAAAGCTTTGCAAGCTTGTGTCCCTGAATAGTCAAATTCGCACGCTTGACCGATAACAATTGGGCCGGAACCAATCAGAAGAATTTTTTTTAAGTCTTGACGGCGGGGCATAGGTTCGTAATTGGTAATTGGACAACGTTGAGGATTAATTTGATATTTTGCATCAGTCTTAGAAACAGGCTTTCTGAGCTGTTCCCCCCAAAGCTTACTCAAAATAGTGCAAGTTTTGTTGTTAATTTGAAATTGTGCACCATTATCAGCATTTTGGAAGCAAAACCTCGCAACTCCGGCTGACAGACACCCCCAGCCAACCAGAAATATTGATGAGAAAAGGATGCTGTCGATCGGTAAATCCAGACTATTTTAAGTGTTGCGGTCAAATCGTGTTCTAAAATACACAATCCGTGTATTCCCCCCGATTAATCATTGTAGAGACTTAGGCCAAGGCGTGTCCTGACTGTGGGGAACGCGTAGAATTAACCGGGTTGGATGATGAAATTTTTCGATCGCCCTCGGAGGATGTGACAATCGTAGATCCAGCCATGTAGACGCGGCGATGGAGGACACGGCAATGTCGTGTCCCTACCCAAAAAAATCGATCGTCGCCCTCGGAGGATGTGACAATCGTAGATCCAGCGGCCATGGAGGACACGGCATTGCCGTGTCCCTACCGTATTTCAGCCTATTTTTAGGCTTTGCGCGATCGGCGAATGAGTACGCTTATCACTTGTCCCGGCTTTGCACCTCGCTGTGGCGGGCTCCAATCCCCGACGGCGGCAAATCCCAGTCGGTACAAAGTGTGGATGGTTTCTAACACGGCTGCGCGGGAACCGACAACCGTTATCCGCACGACTTCCTGTTCCGATACTGCTGAGTCGTCATTTGGACGCGCGGACAAGTTATCGTCAGGTACGAATTCCTGTGACATAATATGGTCTCCTGGTTTTTGGTTTTCTAGGAAAACCCAAAAACCCAGCCGCCCCGCACGGTAACGCAAAGCAGGGCGGCTACAGAGAGTGTTAAAATTCTCCATTAGCCTCCAGACTGGCGTAATCAGTTTGGCGGTAGCTGTCTATTGCTGTTGGCGCAGCAATGGGCAGTGCAACTAGATTTTTGAGCGACGTTGGCTGCTTCCTCTTTGAGGAAAGCAGCCTTAATTTCACAGCGTAGCCGCAGATGGGGGCCGCCGTCAATCGATTTTAGATTTTAGATTTTAGATTTTAGATTGGGGTTTTCCTGCAACAACTTTATCGATTTTAGATTTTAGATTGGGGTTTTCCTGCAACAACTCTCCGGTCTCTCCCACCCTCTCCTTCTCCCCCTCTCCCCCTCTCCCCCTCTCCCACTCTCCCCCTCTCCCTCTCCCCGTCCCTCAATCCAACCTATTAGATGAGGGAATGCGCCGAGGAAGAGGTAAAATATGGAATCGTTCCAAAAGCTTAAAATCAAAAATCAAAAATCAAGATATGCCTAGAACTCAAGTGCGAATATTCCGTGCACCTGCTGCTTGAGGGCAGGCACATCAATTTTAGATTTTAGATTTGAGATTTTAAATTGTCCTCCAACAACTCTCCCCATCTCCTATGCCTAGAACTCCCAGCGAATATTCCGTACACCTGCTGCTTGAGGGCGGCCACCGCGAAGAAGTGCGTTTCGCAACGCTGGCAGATTTTCAAAAGTGGTACAGCAGTACGCTGGTGCCGAAACAAGATTCCAGAGAATTTCTTAACGTCCCGATCAAAAATATTCAAGGCGAATACATGGTAGTTCGGCCTACCAGCGTTCTCGCAATTCGCGTAGAACCGATATTTACTTCTAGCGTCGAACGATACGATGAATAAGGAAAATAATCAATTGAGTAGGGAAGATTGGAAATTGAGCAAGATTTTTCGCTATCAGCTATTAGCGATCGCCTGTTGCGTTTTGGCGATCGCTTTTTCGGTGCCCGCCGTTGCAGTTGCGCCACTGCAACCAATTAGTTTAAATCAATTGCAAGCTGGCGAGTCGGATCATCTCGCCTTTGACGCTCAAATCTGGGGCAAAAATGGCAAATCGGGTGATAAAGAATTGCTGTTAAAGTCGATCGACAACAGCCTCCGCTATCTCGATACATCGGCCGCCGGCAGTGCTTACAGCCGCTATCCAGTAGCAGGAGTTACGCGCGATCGAGTCCGCCGTTCCCTCGATCGATTCCGCCAATTAGTTGTCAGTTCCACAACCCCATCACAACTTCAGGAATCTGTCAAGCGCGAATTTGTATTTTACAAATCCACGGGCAAAGACGGCAAAGGAACAGTTGCATTTACAGGTTATTTCGAGCCGACTTACGCAGCATCTCGCACGCCGAATTCCGAATACCGTTATCCCCTGTACCGGATGCCGCCGAACATGGCATCTTGGCCGAAACCTCACCCGACAAGATTGCAATTAGAAGGCGAAGATGCTTTGCAGGCAAGTAAAGGATTGCTGCGGGGATTAGAATTAGTTTGGTTGCACGATCGATTCCAAGCATTTCTCGTGCACGTCCAAGGTTCTGCGAGATTGCAGCTAACAGATGGTAGCGTGATGACAGTCGGTTTTGCAGGCAAAACCAGTCACAGTTATACAGGAGTCGGGCGAGAATTAGTTAAAGACGGAAAGTTTACTTTAGAAGAGTTAAATTTGCCGAAACTAAAGGAATATTTCACTAACTTTCCCGCAGATATGAACAAATATTTGCCGAAAAATGAAAGCTTTGTATTCTTCCGGGATACTAACGGAGTTCCAGCCACAGGAAGCATTGGAGTGCCAGTAACTGCCGAAAGGTCGATCGCCACCGATAAAGCTTTAATGCCGCCCGGTGCACTAGCATTAATTAGTACAAAACTTCCTTATCCGAATGCGGCGGGACAACTCGAACAAAATGCCGTGAATCGGTACGTTTTGGATCAAGATACTGGCGGTGCAATCAAAGGTGCGGGGAGAGTTGACGTATTTATGGGAACGGGGAATTTAGCGGGCGATCGGGCCGGTTATATCAACTCAACAGGAGAACTGTATTATCCGCTTTTAAAGTAGATTAATTCTACTTCATGTGATTGTTTGCTGTGCGTCGCCATCCCGGACACGGCACTGCCGTGTCCCTACAGATATCCCGGACAATCTATATGTAATCCTACTTTTGATAATTGCTATAAAATAGAAAATACCCCACCCTCCCAACCTCACAAATGCTAAACAAAATTCTGCAATTCTTCAAACGACTAATTCAGCGAATATTCGGAACCCCAACCCCACCCTCCGCGCCGGGAAATACCGCCATCCGCCCAACCTTAACTGACGCGGAATACGAGTCGAAATTCATGGAAATTCTCGAAGGGGTGAATGCCGGCTGGAGTCGAGGAGATGTAGCGGGATTCTTAATCGCAAAACGCCTTAAAGATGGTGAATTGGCAGCTTGGTTGCGACGGTTTGGGGAAAGATTGTTAGAGGGCGAACATGATGACACCGCTGCTACGGATGCCGTGGCATCGCTTCAGGAATTGGCGCAGCGGCTGGTATTGTTAGGTAGAATTGGCAGCGGGGAAATGTCAGAGGTTGCGAGGCAAATTGGGCGGGAGATATTAACAAGATTTCCGCTGCCGGAGGTTGAGGAGGAGGATGCAAAGGGGAGGGTGATTGAGGCGGTGTTTGTTGGGGATGGTTTGGGTTTTTCAGGGGAAGTGAACCGCACAGGCGCTGAGGCTGCGGAGGCAGAATCGGAAGTTAATGTAGATGCTGAGGCGTGGTGCGATCGGGGTAATGAGCAGTATAATTTAGGAAGATTTGAAGAGGCGATCGCATCTTATAACCAGGCAATTGCTCTCAAACCAGACTACCACGATGCTTTGCACAACCGAGACCTAGCACAACGTAAGTTAGGGGGAATTGAATAGGCGAACTCGCTTGTATCCAGCATTTTGGCTAGGTATTGCGAGCGGCATTGTACTATTAAGAATTAAGCGCTGTTTCCTCGCTAATTATTATACAGTTAGAATAGAAATTATAGGACTGAAGTCCTCACTAGGAACTTAATTGATAAGGGGTGCATGGTGCACCTATAATAGGTTTATACTATTAAAATTAGTCCCAAATCCTTGCATCCAAAATCCCAAATCGAATGACACAAGTAATCGGCATTGACTTAGGCGGAACCGCAATTAAACTCGGCAGATTTAGCGAAGACGGCATTTGTCACCAATCCTTAACTGTCCCCACTCCTCAACCCGCAACGCCAGAAGCCGTTTTAGGCACAATGACGGATGCTATTTTACAACTGAATCCGGCCGAAAATGCTGTAAGTGCGATCGGCATCGGCACTCCAGGCCCCGCAGACGCCGCTGGCCGCATAGCCAGAGTCGCAATTAACCTCAAAAACTGGCACAATGTCCCCCTCGCTGACTGGTTGGAAACTAAAACCGGACTGCCGACTATATTAGCAAATGATGCCAACTGTGCCGGATTGGGAGAAGCTTGGTTGGGTGCAGGAAGGCACTTTAAAAACCTAATCTTACTAACTTTAGGTACAGGAGTCGGCGGTGCAGTTATCCTAGACGGTAAACTATTTGCAGGCTATCAAGGCGCGGCCGGAGAACTAGGATTGATTACTATAAATCCCGACGGCCCAGAGTGCAACAGCGGCAATCGCGGTTCTTTAGAACAGTATGTTTCGGTGCAGGCAATTCGCCGGGAAACAGGTTGGGAACCTGTAGAATTAGCAAATTTAGCTAAGTCTGGAGATGCCAAAGCTTTAGAATTTTGGCAAAATTACGGGCGGTATCTGGGTATCGGTTTGGCAAGTATAATTTATATTTTAACGCCGGAAGCTATTATTATCGGCGGCGGAATTAGTGCTGGTGCAGAATTTTTCTTACCGCAGGTTCAAGCAGAAATTCAGCAACGTGTACTGCCGAGTTCTCGCGAAGATTTACAGTTATTGGTGGCTGAATTGGGCAATCAAGCAGGCATGGTAGGCGCGGCTAAATTAGCTTGGCAGCTTGCTCAATAGTTAAAATTAAAAAAAGCAGCGCATTTTACTGCGCTTTTTTCATATCTAAAATTAGGGTGCAACCTAAGCACTTTAGCTCAAAAAAAATAAAATGAATGTGAGGAGTTACTAAACATAGTCTCCCTTCATTGTTCATGCTTCTAACTAATGACTAATGACTAATGACTGATGACTAATGACTGCTTCATGGCAGAGATTGTCCAGTCGTATTTTTAATGTATTCCTGAATTTCTTGATAAGCTTCCGGGTTGCTTTGGCGGAGGATAATAATATTAGTTGCGCTGTCAGGCAGGAAAAAGCTTAGCCGACCGTTCTGCTCGCAAGCAAAAGAGCTGATTCGACTCATATCGATCGCAAATTCTTTGCGGTCATAATTAATTTTAATCCACGAGCCTCTAGAATTGCGGTCAATGGTTTTTTTGAGGTAATCGAGAACTTGCTTGTAAGCCTCATGATTGCCTTGGGGATTGAGGATAATCGGCTGACTGCTATTAGGCAGCCAAAAGGTGAGACGCTTGTTATCCAGTTCGCTAGAAAAAGCACTAATAGTGTCAAGGTCAATTATGTATGTACTTTTCTCATAAGTAAATTTGCTCCAATAAGCCACAAAGCCTCCTCAAACCTGTGTGTCCTGGTATTTTAGGATAGTTTGACAACTCATACCATTTTAGATTTTAGATTTTAGATTTTAGATTGGGCATGACTGATGACTATCGGGGTTTGGAACTTGCCTAAAGTTGCATTTTTTTGTGAAACTGGTATCACCCTTAAAATCAAAGCTAAAAAGTTAACTAAAAATATCAGCATTTTTACCTTCTGCTCAATGCCTTTTGCCTTCTCCCTTCGGGTACTAGCCCCCCCAACCCCTATGCTAGGGCTGGGGGATGAGGTTTTTCACTGGTTGAGAATGCTGCCCGATATCTAGTCCGGTAAGTGCGACCCGAATCAAATCCGATTGTTGGGTTGGGCGGGTGAGAGTACGCTCGATAGTCTGCCTGATTTGAATATTGTGTACTCTCACCTGCCCCTACAGACATCTAATATATCAGAACTAATCGATCGGACATGATATCAGATCAGTTTCCTGCTGCGAGTTTCCCTGCCACCAAGTCGCGCCCCTCAACTTCTAAAAAATCCTGCTTTCCCTGGATGCTTGCCGCCTCGATAAACCCCTGAAACAAGGGGTGGGGGGCGCTAGGTCGAGATTGGAATTCGGGGTGAAATTGACAGGCTATGAAAAAGGGATGGTTGGGCAATTCGATCATTTCTACCAATCGGCCGTCGGGAGATGTCCCGGAGACTGCATAACCTGATTCTAAGAAAAGATTGCGGTAGGCGTTGTTAAATTCGTACCGGTGGCGGTGTCGCTCGTAAATCACTTCTTTCTGATAAAGTTTGAAAGCGAGGGTGTCTGGGTTGACACGGCACGGATACAAACCCAGCCGCATTGTACCGCCCAAATCGACTACATCGAGCTGTTCTGGCAATAAATTAATTACCGGATTTGCGGTATCTGGGTCAAATTCAGCGCTGTTGGCATCCTTTAGTTGGGCGATGTTGCGGGCCCATTCAATCACAGCACACTGCATCCCCAAACACAATCCCAAAAAGGGTATTTTATGGTGTTTGGCATATTCGATCGCCGCTATTTTGCCGTCTACTCCCCGAATCCCAAAACCCCCGGGTACAAGAATGCCGTTGATATCTTTGAGATAATTTTCGAGGTTTCCCGATTCTAAATCTTCTGAGTTAATCCAGTGCAAATTCAGGTCGCAGCCGATCGAGATTGCTGCGTGCCGCAAAGCTTCGACCACCGAAAGATAAGCATCGTTCAACCGCACGTATTTGCCGACCAAAGCAATATCAATCTTGTGGTTGGGACTGTAAAGCCGCTTGACTAAGGTTTGCCACTGAGTCAAATTGGGTTGCCGCGGTTCGAGTTGCAGCAAATTGATGCTTTGTTCCGCTAAACCTTCCTGTTCCATCATCAGCGGCACTTCGTAGATACTTTTGGCATCTTGAGCGGTGATGACACATTCTTCGGGCACGTTGCAGAATTCCGACAATTTCTGTTTCATGCCCAAAGACAGCGGGCGATCGCACCGACAGACTAAAATATCTGGTTGAATGCCGATCGACCGCAATTCCTTCACCGAATGCTGAGTCGGTTTAGTTTTCATCTCCCCAGCCGAAGGAATCCAAGGTATCAGCGTGACGTGCATATACAAAACATTTTGCCGCCCGACATCCTTGCGAAACTGGCGAATTGCCTCCAAAAATGGTAAAGATTCAATATCTCCCACCGTTCCGCCGATTTCCGTAATCACGACATCGGGATTAGTATTTTTGGCTACTCGGTGAATTCGCTCTTTAATCTCGTTAGTGATGTGCGGAATCACCTGCACCGTACTCCCCTGATACTCGCCGCGGCGTTCTTTGTTGATCACCGCTTGATAAATGGAACCCGTGGTGACGCTGTTGAGGCGAGACATGGAAGTATCGGTAAAACGCTCGTAGTGCCCCAAATCCAGGTCTGTTTCCGCACCGTCTTCCGTGACAAAGACTTCTCCGTGCTGAAACGGGCTGAGAGTGCCGGGGTCAACGTTAATATAGGGGTCTAGCTTCAGAATAGAGACAGAATAGTCCCGCGACTTCAATAGGCGGCCCAAGGAAGCAGCGACAATTCCCTTGCCGATGCTGGAAACCACGCCGCCGGTCACAAACACAAATTTGCTCATAGGATTTTCGACTTTAGATGTTTCAATGTCAGGTCAGACTCAAATGTGACATAGGTAATCCATAAGGGCAACCACGGGGGATTGCCCCTACACCGATTTGACCCCTCATTGACGATTGTTATGTGCTTGCAACCAAGTTGTCAAATCTGACAAAGTGGTAAAGTCTAATAGCGCCTCTCCTAAACTCTGTAATTGCTCAGCAGATAACTGAGCGATGCTGCTTTGGGTATCCAGCGACATGAAGCCGACACTACGCTCCAACAGACGAAGAATTAATCGCAAGTTTGCTTGTTTGATGCCTTGTTCGATGCCTTGTTCTATACCTTGTTTGATGCCTTGTTCGATACCTCGTTCGATGCCTCGTCTGATGCCTTCTTCCATCCCCAGTCTAGTAGCTTTGGTAATTGCACCGCGCTGGTCTTGAATAAAAATTTCTCGCCTTTCTAAATCTTCCAATTCATCAGGTTCTAAATTTGCTTCGTTAGCAATTGCAAAAGCTTGTCTGAGTTCC
The DNA here is from genome assembly GCF_036704615.1 of Microcoleus sp. K4-B3. Taxonomy (NCBI): domain Bacteria; kingdom Bacillati; phylum Cyanobacteriota; class Cyanophyceae; order Oscillatoriales; family Microcoleaceae; genus Microcoleus; species Microcoleus sp. K4-B3. Next base: position 160,390 of record NZ_JAUBSF010000002.1, on the reverse strand, counting down.
GGTACATTTCCCAACTCTTCGGGAACATAGCTTAACGTCCTAGCGGTTTTCATGAAATATATCCACTTGTCAGTCAGTGTCTTTAATTCCTCTAAGGTCTTGTTGAATTTTGGTAGTTCAACAAACACATATTCTAACTCATTAGTCAAAAAATCAACAAAAAAAGTCTTTTCTTTGAGAACAAATCGCGAAATTACGGTCTCTAGATTTTCAAACATTTGGAAATCTGTAATGGTCAAGGCAATTACAGGATTTAACAAGTCGTATTTGTCGCCCTTTTTTAATTGGACTGAATAAGCTTTTGCGGCATTGTATAAAATCCGCTTCTCGAAGGACTCTACATTCAAGACCTGCATTTCAATAATTACAGTCTTGTCCCCAGTAATCTTGGCTTTGACATCCAAGTAAGTGTCTTTGACTCCTTTGATTTTGGGAGCTAAATAAGGATCAATAATTTCTAAATCTTCGATGACTGGCTGTGCTTCGTAGAGGATGGCATTTAAGAAGCTAATCAAAATGTCTTTGCTGTCAGCAGAGCCGAAGATTTTTTTAAAGGCAAAGTCGGTTTTGGGGTTAATAAAATTCATTGCTTTTTCAATTTATTAGAGGTGGAAAGGTTGAGGTTAGAGTTATTTAATTATTTAATTATCATACAATCTTCTAGGTTGGGTTCGCGGACGATCGCCCCAACCGACATCACCCCAATACGGATGCAAGCCGACAGCAGTAGCCCAGAGCAATCATGGCTTAGACAAAAGTGCCAGCCCCCAGTCCGCCCCTCTGGAGTCAATCTAAAATCTAAAATCTAAAATCTAAAATCTCAACTTGACCCTACCCGCCTCAGCCATTTTTCCCAAAAAGCTAACTCAGGAACGTTTTGCAAAGGGTAAAGTCATGGTAAACAAAGCACCTCAAGTCTGCTAAAAACAACAGCTATGAAGTTTGTCTGCGTTCTATCCCCTCAACGGTTGCTTTCTGCTGGTATCGCATTGCTCGCTGCGATGGAGTGTGGCGCGTGGATCGCTCCAAATGCGGCGCGGGCAAAAGCTCCTGGGGAAAATTATTTGTCTCTGTCGCCGAAAATCCTCGCTAGTAACGATGTTAAGTGTCATGGGGCGCGATCGCCCGAAACTCGCTGTCCAGTCGGCGGTTTGTTCGTCAAAACTCCCAATACGACCCCAGAACAAGTCTTTCCTCTCAAGCAGACTGAAGTTAAAGCCAAAATAGCTGGCAATATCTCCCGCGTCGAAGTTGTTCAGAAGTTTGAAAATCCTTTTCCCGAATCTTTAGAAGCTGTTTATGTATTTCCTTTGCCCGACGAAGCGGCGGTGGATGATATGGAAATTAAAATAGGCTCACGAATTATTAAAGCTGATATCAAACTCCGCGAGGAAGCTTTGGAAATTTACGAACAAGCCAGACAGCAAGGTCGGACTGCGGGTTTGTTGGAACAAGAACGCGACAATATTTTTACTCAGTCTCTGGCGAACATCAAACCCGGAGAAAAAATTGAAGTTACGATTCGCTACACCGAAAGTCTCAAATTTGCCGGTGGCGATTACGAATTTGTGTTTCCAATGGTGGTTGGGCCGCGCTATATTTCGGGAAATTCGACCCCCCCCTTAGCAAGGGGGGGCGATAGTTCTGAGTCTCCAGGGGCGAGAAATACGACCCCCCCCAACCCCCCCTTAGCAAGGGGGGGCGATGCTCAATTCCCCCCCTTAGCAAGGGGGGGGCAGGGGGGGGTTAATACCGATGCCGATCGCATTAACCCACCTGTCTTGCCTCCCGGAACGCGATCGGGTCACAATATCGCTGTTTCGGTAGAAATAGATGCCGGAGTGGCGATCGGCGATGTCCGATCTACTTCCCATCAAATTACAACTGACCGCAGCGGCAATATTGTGCAAGTCCAATTAGCCAATTCAGACACAATTCCCAATAAAGATTTAATTTTGCGCTATCGAGTGGCGGGCGAAAATACTCGGGCAACTATTTTGACTCAATCCGACAAGCGGGGCGGTCATTTTGCTACTTATTTGATTCCGGCATTAAACTACAAAACTAATGAAATTGTACCTAAAGATGTCGTGTTTCTGATGGATACTTCCGGTTCTCAGCAGGGCGAACCGCTGGCAAAATCTAAGGAGTTGATGCGCCGCTTCATTCAAGGGCTGAATCCTAACGATACTTTTACTATTATTGATTTTGCCAACACTGCGAAAGCGCTTTCAACAACTCCTTTAGCAAATACGGCTGCCAACCGACAAAGCGCCATTAATTATATCCAAAACTTGCAGGCAAACGGTGGTACTGAACTGCTTAACGGCATTCAAGCAGTGATGAATTTTCCGGCGGCGGCAACGGGAAGGCTGCGGAGTATTGTACTAATTACTGACGGTTACATTGGTAATGAAAATGAAGTGCTAGCTCTGGTTCAGCGGAGTCTGAAACCGGGAAATCGACTTTATAGTTTTGGTGTTGGCGGTTCGGTGAATCGGTTTTTGATTAACCGTTTGGCGGAAGTGGGAAGAGGCACGTCTCAAGTGATTCGTCAAGATGAACCGTCAGCAGAAGCGGCAGAAAAGTTTTTTCGGGAAATTAATCGTCCGGTATTGACTGATATTCAAATTAGTTGGGAAGGAATGGGGGAAAAACCAGAGATTTATCCGATCGCACCTCCAGACTTGTTTGCGAGTCAGCCGCTGGTTTTGTTTGGGAAAAAGACCGATCGAGCTAACGGTCAACTTCGCATCCGCGGCACTCTTGCGGGCGGCAAAGCTTACGAGCAGATTTTACCTGTCAATTTTGCTCAATCCGGCGGGCGGCAGCGGGAGTCTACTTCAGTCGCAGCAACCGCTACGGATTTTGGCAATCCGGCGGTAGCTCAGCTTTGGGGTCGATCGCGCATTAAAGATTTAATGAATCAAATGTTTGGTGCCGAGACTAAATCTCTGGTGGAAGCTGTGACTAATACTGCTCTGACTTATCGCTTGCTATCGGAATACACGGCTTTTGTGGCTGTGAGCGAAGAAGTGCGAGTCGAACCCGATGGATCTCGTCGTAGGGTGCAAGTGCCTGTAGAATTGCCGCAGGGTGTCAGCTATGAGGGTATTTTCGAGTCGGGAGGGGCAGAGCCAACTAGGGGCGGCACTCGCAGCGTTACCCCGAATCGCAACTCGGCACCGGTGAGTCCAGCTCCTGTTATGCCGCCGCGGCAGCGAGGTAACGGTGAGTTGCAACGCTCGCAGCCAAAGGCTTCTCGCTGGGAAGTAGTCAGTGCCGAAGGGTTGGATGCCGGGGCGATCGCCGCTTTGACTCAATACCTGCAATCTGTTAATCTCCCGGCGGGGGTTAGCGGTGAAACGGTGTGGGAGTTATCGGTACAAGACGGCCGCGTTGCACGAGTGGCGATCCTCTTCGAGGGCTTCGCTAACGACCCTCAAACCTCGACGCTGCAAGCAACAGACGCCGTTGAGACTCTCAAGAGGGCCTTGAGTTCCTGGCAACCTCCCGCAGGATTCAAGGGGACGCTGCGTCTGAAGTTGCGAATTACGGTCGATCGTTAAGGAATGACTATCTATGTCAAGAAACATTAACTTTTAATTCAAAAATACCGAAAGCGGGATCGCTACCACGAGAAAGATATAAAATCTTTATTAAGAGAGCGCCTTTAAACAGAAAGTGATGTTAACAGAATTTATACCGTTTGAGGCAAACGCTGAAACAGTCTAATTTCTGAAACAGTCTAATTTCTGAAACAACCTTAAGATTAGAGATTTCTCGATCGAAACCCCCCAATCATAGAAGGTATCACGCCCTATGGAAGTTAGCGAACTGCTCAACAATTACGAAAAAGGACAAAGAGACTTTGCTGGAGCCGACCTCAGCGGGGCAAACCTCAGCGGAGCAATCTTAATCGGAGTCAACCTTTCGCGAGCTAATCTTTCCGGGGCGAACCTCAGCAGGGCGTTTCTCACCAAAGCAACACTCAAAGGCGCACAGATGCAAAGAACAAATCTGAGTTTTGCCAAAATGGGCGAAACCAAACTCTCAGGCGCAGATTTGACAAAAGCGAATTTGAGCGGGGCTTTTTTGGTAAAAGCAAAATTACCGAGGGTAAAATTAAGCGGCGCAACTTTAACGGGCGCAAACCTGCGCGGTGCTGCGTTGTGGAATGCGAATTTGTGCAGCGCCGACTTGCAATTAGTTAACTTGCTGGGCGCGAATCTGACAGGAGCTAATTTTAAGTGGGCCAACCTTTACGGTGCAAGGCTCAACAGTGCAAAACTTTTTGGAGCTCAATTAACCGGAGTCAGTCTGCGGCGAGCGCAGTTGACAGGGGTGAATCTCTGCGGTGCAGATTTGAGCGGCGTCAACGTGAGCGAAGCTAAACTAATGGGAGCTAATTTGGAAGGCTCGAATTTGGTAGGGGCGAATTTCAGCGCGGCTCAGTTGCGGGGGGTAAAGTTGGCGGGTGCAAACTTAACCGGGGCTAAGTTGAGGGGAAGTTGTTTGAGAGGGGCAAATCTGAATTGGGCAAAGCTGTGTCAAGCAGATTTGATGGCGGCAGATTTGAGCGAGGCGACGTTAATAGGAGCTAATTTAGATAATGCTTTATTGGCGGGAGCTATTTTGCCGGAATCTACTAGGCGATACTTTTCCTTAGCTGGGGCGGGCCAAGTTAATTCTTGGGAAGTTAATGAGATTTCAAATGGGTAATTGGTAATTGGTAATTGGTAATTGTTGGCGCTCGACCAATGACAACTAAAAACTAATATCAATTTAAAAAAGTCTTCTGACAATCCTCAATTTTATACGAATTTAGTTCGCGATCGCACTCGCCCACAAAGAAACCGGGTTTTTTAACTTTTATTGAGGGTTTTAACTGCGTCTATTTGGATAAAAAAACCAAGGTGATGGTCAACCGCGCGATCGCCAACTAGAATTATTAAAAGTGGCAGATATCCGCGCCGGAGACGGCATTGCCCTCTCCTTACAAGAAACTACGCTCAAGGTTTTCTGTTGAAATCTATTCTTTAATCTCAAATCTAAAATCGTTATGACTGTTAATTATGGGGTGGTGCTGGTAACTGCGGCATCGGAGGCGGAGGCGGAGAATCTCGCTAAATCTCTAGTTGAACACAAGCTGGCTGCTTGTGTGAGCTTGTCGCCAATTCGCTCGATTTATACTTGGCAAGGCGAGATTCATGCCGAGTCAGAGTGGCAGTTGGTAATTAAAACTGATTTGGCTAAATTTGAGGTTTTAAAAACAAAAGTTCAGGAACTCCATTCCTATGAAGTTCCTGAAATTATTGCTATTCCTATTATCGCTGGCAGCGAGGCTTATCTGAGTTGGATCGGACAATCTTTAAGTTTGTAGCCAAGACTTTAGTCCTAAATTATCCAATGAAGAGGGACTGAAATCTTTACTAAAAACGATCGGAAACCTACGAATTTTGACTTGTAGGGCCGATAACGCCGATTTTGTGGCGAAAACTTAGTTCGCCGCCGAACCAGCCTGTAATGCCCAGCAAGGTTGCCACGACGATCGATATTGCTAAACCTGTAAATACGATCGGCTCAGCCGGATTTCCTTGTCGCAACACCAGGTTAATCAGGGAAAGTACCAAAGCCGCCACATTGCCGCCCATGTGCAACCAACCGGCACTGCGATCGCGCACTCTTTTTATTTTGAAAAAATCTAAAAAGCCCGTGATTCCCGCCAAAATCCCCGCACCAAAACCGGCACCGATCAGCCAAACCGAAGCTCTCGCCCAAAACGGATCGCTTGTCAGCCAATAACCGATATCCGTGCCGGCGGCTCCTACTAAAAAGGCTACCGGAAACACGATCAGCACTGGGTGAAGGGGATGACCTGCAACTGAAACTGTACTCGTAATACCGGCATCGCGATACTCTGTGTCGTCACTTTCGAGAATCGGCGGAAGATTGGGATAGGGCGTACTATTTCTTTGATTTGTTTCCATGATTTCTACAGATAACTTTTGTACAACAAACCCGTTTTTATTGGATTGAAATTAATCCCAAATCCGCTCGCCATTTTCGTCAACGCGGGCCTGCCGAATTACATCAGAAATTTCGTCGGCGTCTTTGACGTGGTGCAGGGCTTTCTTTTCCCCGTCTGGTTCTTCTACGATCACATAAGTTGGAACTGTAACAACATCTCCCGTGATGTCTGGCACGTGGTCTACCGCCAGTTGCTGGGCTTTTTCTTCAATGGTTTGGGGTTCGTCGGAAATGCGATCGCCCGGATTGACAGTGCGCTCCATATCTTTGCCTGGTTTGTCGATACTCATAAAAACCTCTCTGGTATTTCTAATTTTTTGCTGACTCTAATTCCTACTATTGAACGAAAAATATCCCTGCACAAACATCTCCCGAGGGGTGGAAGTTTCAGTTAAGGCGATCGCAGGCAGCCTCTTCCTGTAGGTAGAGGCTTTTCGGCTGGTTCGGAAAAAACCTAAGCTAAAATCTAAGCATGATATTTTCCTTCCCTTTGAGTTGCCCATGAAAAGTTACGATTGGATTGTTGTCGGTGGCGGCATTACGGGTGCGTCACTGAGTTACGAACTGGCAAAAAAAGGTTTTGCTGTGCTGCTTTTGGAACGAGATGCTACCATGCAAAATGCTACTCGTTTTAGTTACGGCGGCTTGGCTTATTGGTCGGGGACGACTGATTTAACTCGTCAATTGTGTGGGGAAGGTATCGAACGCCACCGCAATTTATCGGCGGAATTAGATGCTGATACGGAGTTTCGCGAGTTGGATTTGTTGCTGACAATTGATGCGGGCTGTGATGCCGAACAAGCGGCGGCTAATTACGCGCATTTTGCTATTCCTCCGCAGCTTTTGAGCGTTGCAGAAGCTGGCGAGTTGGAACCTTTGTTGAATAAAAGTGCGATCGCCGGAGCTCTGACTGTGCGTCACGGTCACATTTCGCCGACTTCCACAAATAAAGCTTATTGTCAAGGGTTTCTGCGGTTGGGAGGAACTATAGAATTTGCTGAAGTAATTGGGTTGATTGAAGAGGGAAATCGGATTTCGGGAGCCCAGACGGCGCAGGGAATTTATCGTTGCGAAAATGCTGTTGTTTGTGCAGGAGGTTGGAGTCGGAGTTTCCTAAAAGCCGCTGGTGTTTCTGTGGGAGTTTATTTTACTCGCACGGAGATTTTGGAAACTGCACCTGTGGATTTGAAACTCAGGACTTTGGTGATGCCTGCGGTATTAAAACGTTTTGAATTGGAAGCTGAATCGAGTAGAATTGAGGTGGATTTTCTTTGGGATGAACCTGGTAAAGAGTTGCTGTCGCCGATTTTAGATTCGGGTGCAATTCAGTTTAATGATGGCAGTTTGCGGATCGGGCAATTGTCCCGCACTTTGAGCGATTTGAATGCTACAGTCGATCGCGAAACCAGCGAAAGGGCAATTCGTGCAGGAATCGGCAAGGTTTTGCCTGCTTTGGCAGGTTTACCGGCAACTTGGCACGAGTGTATTGTGGCATTTAGCGCTGATAATTTGCCTGTAGTGGGGCCGATTGCCGATCGCCCCGGATTGCACGTTTTTTCGGGTCTCAGCAATCCTTTGACTATTGTACCTGCTTTGGCTGAGCGATTTGCTAATTGGGCGGGGGGAGAAGAAGATAGGGCGATCGAGCTTTTATCTCCCGATCGATTTTGCTGACAATGACTAATTTTAACTGTTAGCTGTTAACTGTTAGCTGTTATCGCCACCACAAAAAGGCAGCGCGACAATAAATGTAGTACCTTTGTCGATCGCACTTTCCACACTTATTGTACCGCCGTGCAGGTCAACTATGTGTTTAACAATGAAGAGTCCCAAACCCGATCCTTTAATATTGCCTACATTAGCACCCCGTTCAAACTGCTGAAATAGTTTTCCTTGATATTCCGCTGTCATCCCAATTCCCTCATCTCGAACGCACAAAATTATTTGCTGGTTTTCGCAGATTAATTCTAAACTGATATTGCCGCCGTTTGGAGAATATTTAATGGCGTTTGACAGTAAATTAGTCAGGAGGTGGTGCAGTAGTTTTGCATCGAGATTGGCGTGTACCGGCTCTGTTTGGGTGCGGAAAGTTATGAAGTGTTTGTCGGTGACGATCGGTTGCAATTCTTCTAAAATTGAGGTGCAAAAATCCGTCGCATTAATCGGATTTAAATTCAAGGAAACTTTGCCTGATTCTGCTTTGCTAAGCATTAAAATATCCTCCAGCAATCCACTCATATTGCTGACGGCTCTTTTAATGCGCTCGACATTTTTATTGGTAGTTCCTGACGCCCTCCGTAATTCGCTATCTTCTAGCATTTCTGCCGATAGCTGTATGGTAGTTAAAGGAGTGTTTAAATCGTGGTATGCCATTGAAATAAATCGCGATCTGCTTTCACTTTGCGCTGCTCCTAGTGCAATTAGTTTTTGCATTTTTACTGCTTCTTGATGTTTGCTCAACGCTATCTTGATGGTGGCGTGCAGTTCTCTTTGTTTAAACGGTTTGAGGAGGTAGCCGTAAGAGCCAGTATTTTCGGCTCGCTGCAAAGTTTCGTCATCGGCATAGGCAGTTGTATAGATAATTGGGATATCTAATTCTTGATTAATTATTACTGCTGTTTCTATGCCGTCAATGTCGCCTTTGATGACTATATCCATTAAGATTAAATCTGGTTCCAATTCGCCTGCGCGCTTGATGGCATCGGCTCCTGAAGAAACGATGTCTGCGATTTGATATCCCAACTTTTCTAATTTTTGGGCTAAACTTTTAGCAATTAATAGTTCGTCTTCGACAATCAAAATATTAATTGCTTTTTCTGCCAAATCCATGATTTTAAAACCTTTGAGAGTAGTTTAACTCGTTAAATTTTAGGTAAAAGGCTGTGCCAGTTTGTCTTAACAGTTCGATGCTTCCTTCTAACTGCTCAGTTAAAGTGCAGACAACTTGAAAGCCCATTGAGTTAGTTTTCCGAAAATCTAAGTTTTGAGGAAAGCCGATGCCGTTGTCCTTAACTAAGAGGTTGATTTCTCCATCCCCCGTTTGATAACATTCTACACTAACTGTACCGCTCGTGCCATCAGGAAAAGCGTGTTTGAGGGTATTTGAAACCAATTCATTGGCAATTAAACCGCAGGGACTAGCAGTTTCAATATTTAGGTAAATTGGTTCAGCTAATACCTGCAACTGAATGCGATTGTCACTAATATTGTAAGAGTGAAACAAGTTACTTACTAAATCTTCGAGATATTCGCCAAAATTGATTTGCGCCAGGTTAGTCGAGCGGTACAGTTTCTCGTGAATCAGAGCCATAGAGTAAAGGCGATTCTGACTTTCTTCAAACATCTTGGCTATTTGCTGGTCGGCAACTGTGTTCGATTGCAATTCTAACAGACTGGCAACTACGCAGAGGTTGTTTTTGACGCGGTGGTGAATTTCTTTGAGCAAAATTTCTTTTTCTTTGAGGGAGTTTTTCAAATTTGCTTCAGCTTGTTTGCGATCGCTCAGTTCAGCTTGCAGTTGCTGGTAGAGTAGAGATTGCTGAATGGCGATCGCTAATTGATTAACCAACTGCTGAAATAAATTCATTTCCCATTCTTGCCAATCACGAGGGCCATGGCATTGGTGGGCAATCAGCAATCCCCAAAGCTGGCTGTGCTGAATAATCGGCACTACTAACTTTGCCCTAACTTGAAGTTCTTTCATAAACTCGACCACACAAGGTGTAATCCAGGGAGAATCTAGTTCGGAAATCGCACAAATTCGCCCTTGCAAATAAAGCTGATAACTTTCAGCCGGAAAAACCTCTTCGCCAAAACATCTATCCACGAGTTGGTTGCATCCTTCTGCCACGGCTTCAGCAATGACTCGCCCGCCCTTTTTGGGTAAAATTTGATAAACCAAAACTCGATCGGCTAACAATACTTGCTGGAGTTCGGCAACCGTAGTGTTGAGAATTTCTTCTAATTGCAAAGACTGGCGGACGCGACGGGCGATCGCCTCCACGAGCCGTTCTCGCTCGAACTGCTGCTGCAGCGCGATTTCGGCGTATTTAGAATTGGTGATCTCGGCGGTGTAACCGATAATTTCGATCGGAATGCCCCTGCTGTCAACCAAGAGTTTCAGTTCCGTCCGCAACCAGCGGTAAATTCCGTCTCGGTGCAGAAAGCGGTACTCGCAAATGCAATTTTCACCCTCGGACAAATCAGAAAAGTTTACTAGAAATTGTCGCCGATCTTCAGGGTGAATCCGGCTCGACCAAAATTTAGAATCTGCTAACAGTTCTTGGGGCTCGTAGCCAACGATTGCCTTAACGTTGTCGCTAATGTAAGTAGTACAAAAATCTCCTGTAGGTGCGGCAGTAAAAATTACCGCCGGATTAGAACCCAGTAAAAATTGCAGGCGTTCTTTTAACTGCTGAAATTCCATTTCTGCCCGCTTACGATAACTGATATCTTCGATCGCCCCCATGCTGTAGAGAGGAATTCCCTCGCGGTCGCGGATCAGGGTCATCGTCAAGTTTGCCCAGATCAGCTCGCCATTCTTCTTAATCAAGCGTTTTTCGATCCCGAAGCGAGAAATATTGCCGCAGACCAACTCCTTGACTTGCTCGATCTCTGCTTGTAAATCTTCTGGATGCGTGAGTTGAGTAAAAGTCATCGTCGCCAACTCCGAATCGCTGTAGCCCAACATCTGGCGGTGAGCTTCATTCACTTTGATGGTGCGGTAGTCACGCACGCTTGTCAAACCGATCGCGATCGGAGCATCGTCAAATAAGTTGCGAAACTTTTCCTCGCTTTTTTGGAGTGCAGCTTCTGCCTGTTTGCGATCGGTAATGTCTCGGGCGACCCACATCACCCGCTCAAACTCCAGCGGCGAAATAGTGGCATCAAACCAAAATAACTTGCAGCCAATTTCCATCCTGTATTCAACTCTGTGGGTTTGGCCAGATGCCAATGTTTGGCGAATGTGACCCAGGGCAAAATTAGCTTCGGCTTCTGGGAAGATTTCGGCGAGGGTTTTGCCCAGCACTTCAGAAGCCGGTTTGTACAGCAGTTCGGGAGCCGTGGGGGCTATTTTGAGGTAGCGGCCCGCTGCGTCGAAAACCAGCACGATATCCGTCATGGCATTAAACAGCGTCAGCAGTTCTGCTTCGGAGTTTTGGAGTTTTTCTTCGGTCAATTTGCGATCCGTAATGTCGGTGTCAGTGCCAGTCAGGCGGTAGGGCTTGCCGGAAGCCGATCGGATCGCGCTGCCGCGGGCAAGTATCCAGCAGGTGCTCCCGTCTTTGCGCAGCATCCGGTGTTCGACTTCATAAATTTCTGTCACACCCTCTAGATAAGCCTTTACTGCTTCCTCGACTGCAACTCGATCGTCGGGATGAACGTGAGACACCCAATTTTCCATGCGGTTGGGAATCTCTGCGTCCTGATAGCCCAACAAAGCTTTCAAAGACGGAGCAATGTAGATTTCGTCGGTTTCCAAATTCCAGTCCCAAACCCCCACTTTGCCAGCCGATACTGCCAGTTCGTACCATTGAGTCCGCTGCTGGACTCGTCGTTCTAACTCTGCATTGAGCTGCTGCAAAGCGATTTCTGCTTGTTTGCGCTCCGTGACATCGCGGCCTGCTGCTTGATACTCGACGATTTGTCCGCTCTCGTTGAATATAGCCCGATCGATCCACTGCTGCCAGCGAATTTCCCCGCTCGGCAAAATGACTCGGTGTTCGCACGTAAAAACAGGCTTGTCGGGAGACACAGAAGTATATTGCTCTTGAAAAAGTTTTCGGTCTGGTTCTGGGATCGCCGTCATGAAGCTGTTGCCGAGCAAGTCTTCTGGTTGTACGCCGAAATAACGGCAGTAAGCTTGATTGACAAAAGTTATTTTACCGTCGGGGAGGTAGCGGCAAATCAGTTCGGTTTGGTCTTCCACAATCGCCTGGTAGCGCGCCTCGCTCTGCAGCAGCGCATTTGCAGCATTTTTGCGATCGCTGACTTGTTTGGCGATTTCTGACTGGTTTTCTAATATTTCACAGTGTTTTTGCTGAAGTTTGACAACTTTTTGCTGAAACTTTTTGACTCGCCTGTAAATTTCTCGGCGTATTTTTTTTTCGCTGACTAAACCTACGGGCTGACCCCGTTCGTCCACAATTGGCAAGCAATCGATCGAGTGTTGACAAAATAGCTTAAATGCGGTAAAAACATTTGTAAATTCTGATTCTTTTAAGACAATTAAATTCCGCGTCATTGCGTCGGCGACTTTCATTGTTTGCCATCCAGATTCGGAGGCGACTAAGTTCAGCACATCTTCCGAGCTTAGCAGTCCGACTAGCTGATTTTCATCGACAACTAAGACGCAACTAATCGAGGCTTTTACCCTTTCGTTTGAGTGCGGCGGTGAATTAGTCAGCGGACGAGGATTTCTCGCCCCACGCATCAGGGCGATCGCATCCCCGAGGCAAGTGGAGGGCGCAACCGTCACAGGGTGGCGATCCACAACTTCGTCGGGCGATCGTAAATTTGCCGATAAATTAGCAAGTTGCATCAGTCTTGGCCAAAAAGTATTGATAATTAACTTTAGCAACACTTTTAGTCATTAGCCAGATGACTGATGACTACTGACTGATGACTGATGGCCCACCTTATTGTTGGCGAATGAGAATATAAGTTTTCATTCCCCCTTTGCCTTTAACTTCAATAATTCCCCGCTCCTGAAACAAATATTTGTGTTCCAATAACTTATAAGTAGTTTCGCTGACTTGAATCCGCCAAGGCAAACCGTGAGATTCCATGCGGGAAGCAATATTTACCGTGTCGCCCCACAAATCGTAAATAAACTTCTTTATGCCAATTACTCCGGCAACAACCGGGCCGCTGTGAATGCCGATGCGGATGCTAAAATATTTATTATGGTTAGCATTAAATCTGGCTATTTCTGCTTGCATATCTAGCGCCATTTTGGCGATCGCGTCTGCGTGATCTGCCCGGGGATTGGGCAGCCCTCCAACCGCCATGTATGCGTCGCCGATGGTCTTGATTTTCTCTAAGCCGTGCTGTTCGCACAAAAGGTCGAATTCTGAGAAAACCAGATTCAGGAGTTCCACAAGCTCGATCGGATTCATGACGGCAGACAAAGCAGTAAACCCCACAATGTCAGCGAACAAAACAGTCACTTCTGGAAAGTATTCGGCAATAGTAGTTTCGTTTTGTTTAAGGCGTTCTGCTATTGCCTGGGGCAAGATATTTAACAGCAGCTTTTCGGATTTTTCTTGCTCTTCTCGCAAGGCATCTTCTGCTTGTTTGCGTTCCGTAATGTCGTGGTAACTCCAGACTCTGCCGATAATTTGATCTCCGATCCGCTGCGGTTCCGAATAGCGTTCAAAAAAGCGACCGTCTTGAAATTCCAACAAATCGTAACTTTCTGCTTCTGGCTGCTGGTAAAGCGATTCTATTCTCTCTTGGAATGCTTGGGGGTCTTTGAGTTGGTTCAGGACAAAAGCGTTCATGGTGGCGTCGTCTCGCAGTGCCATCACTTCGTTAGGTATGCCCCACATCTCCACAAATTCTCGATTGAAAGTGACTATTTTTCGGTTGCTGTCAATAGCTAAAATACCGTCAGCCGTAGAATCAAAGGTTGCTTGCAGCAGGGACACAGATTTGGCGAGGGCGTCTTCTGCCATCTTTCGAGCAGTAATGTCTCGCAAAATAGCGCGAATCGCTACTAGCGAACCTTCCGCAAATTTACAGCTTATGCTGCCTTCCAGCAAAATTTCTTCGTGATATTTAGTCATAAGTATTACTTGAATAGAGTCTGGATACAATGTGTTTTTATTTACCGCTTTTTGGGTAATAGCTTGATACAATATATCCACAAAATCTTCGGAACTGTTGGGATGAATAATATCAAAAACAGTCATTTGAGAAATTTCTGCTTCGCTGTAGCCCAGAGTTTCCCGCCAAGCCCGATTTACATACAAAAAATGACCTTCTGCTCCAATACTTTGAATTAAGTCAGTAGCATTTTCAAATAAGTCTCGCAGTTGTTCTTCGCTTTCCCGCAAAGCTATTTCAGCTTGCTTGCGCTTGATAAATTGACCGAGTTGGCTACCGATTGTTGCCATTATCTGGAGCAATTCTTCATCAAAACACTGCACTTCGCGGCTGAAAAAGATTATCACCCCCAACACAGACTTTGCAGAATTTTCAGGGTCGTAGTCGCCCACAATGGGGAAACCAAAAGCTCCGTGAAGTCCTTCTTCTGCGGCGATTTCTCGGCGCAGACAACTGTCACTTTTTGTGACATCTGCAATCCACTGAGAGGAACCGCTGGCCCAAACGAGACCGGGCAATCCTTCGCCAAATGCACAGGTCATTTGTTCGGTAAATTCGGCAAATTTGGGGATAGAAACAGAGCGTTTTGTCCAACTGGCGACGCACCGAAGCAAATTCGGGTCGGAAACCGCAGTTATTCTCTTAGTTTCTGACAGCAGTTTTTCCCCAGCTTCTGGCATCCAAAGTTCGGCGGTATCCCATCCCAAGCTGTCGCAAATTACGGGAAGAATTGCTGCTATAGCTTTTTTGATTGTTTCGGATGCCGACAGGATGCGAGTGGTGACGTACTGAGTTATTTGTCGCTTGCGGGCGCGCTGTCTATCTGTCACGTCGCGGCCGATGTACACGAAATCTTGAACAGCGGCCCTTGCTCCAGAAATGCCTTTAATGTCAGTCGAAATCGCCGTACAGGAAAACGAAACTGTTAGCTTTTCTCCGGTTTTGGTCTTGCAAATTACTTCGGTGTGAGTTTGAGATTGTTCAGGCGGATATTGACTGACTGCTTGCAAAGATGCGCCAACAGCAGCAAGAGCGTCTATTTGCTGACCTACTAATTCAGATTCGCTGTAACCGAACAAATCTTGAGCAGCTTGATTGACTTTTTTAATTTTTCCCGAGGCTGTTGCTACCAACAAAACTTCAGCCATTGAAGTAATAATTTTTTCAACATAATTATTAGTAGCGGCTAAGGTACTCAATAAAATATCCATTTCATTGGTAGCTTGGACTAGAGTTTGTTCTAAAGCCATCCTGTCGGTTACGTCTTCAAAAAATATAATTAATCTCTGATAATTATCGTCATTGGTGAACTCGACGATATACATATCAAAATAAAGCCGCGAGCCATTTCCTAATACGCGCGTGATTGCTTTTAATTCAAAATTTGGCACACGTCTTTCAAAAATATCGATTAAAACTTCTTCAGTTCCCACTAATTCAGGAAAGGGAATGCGGACATCGTTGCCGACAACTACTTCCTCGGGACAGTCCCCAAACCGCTGCACTTTGAGAGATGTTTCTTGGATTAAAAAGTCTTTATCGAGTGCTAGGTACTCCAAGTGGTGGGGAACCAACAGCTTTTTTAACAGGGTTTTCATGTTGGATTTTTAGTAGTGAATTCGCCCTCTATATCGAATTATTTGATCTCAATTTATTTATCTATGTTTGTAAAAGGGAATTTTGACTATAAAGGTAGTGCCTAACCCTGTCTTGCTGGAAAATTCGATTTGACCTCCGTGTAAGTCTACACACTGCTTCACTATGGATAAACCCAGTCCTGTACCGGGTATTTTTCCCACATTTTGGGCTCGGTAATAAGATTCAAACAGTTGTTCTTGGTCTTCGATAGGAATGCCGATGCCTGCGTCTTTAATTTTAAATTTAGCTTCTTCATTGTGACAATTTAATTCAAAATAAATATTGCTGCCGAGCGGCGAATATTTGATAGCATTTGAGAGCAAATTTGTCAATATGTGCCGCAGCAGTTTTGCATCGAGTGCTGGCAAGTCTTGGGTTTCCTCCGACTCGTTATCAGTTTTTTTCGCGGAAATACTTAATTGTTTATAAATAAAATTAATTGTATGATTTTTTCCGTAACTAATTTTAATTGATTCTACTAGCTCGCTGCAAAATTTTGGTAAGTCAACTGGTGCGGGATTGAATTCAAGTTTTCCAGCTTCGGCGCTGCTGAGTAACCGCACCTCATCTAATAGGTGAGCCATGTGTTGAGATGCTGATTTAACGTGTTGGAGGTATTGTTGTTTTTCCTCGTTGGTGATTTCGTCGCCGTAGTCTTGGAGGATTTTAGTAGCAAATAATACTGTACTTAAAGGATTGCCGAATTCGTGAGCGAGCATCGAGAAAAAACGAGATTTTACCTGTCTGAGTTCTTGCTCCTTTGCCAAAGAGCGGCGAATTTCTCTTTCTTGTTGCTTGCGTTCTGTGATGTCCCTGCCGATATAGATGAAATCGTAAAGTCCCTCTAATTCTGTCTGAATTGCCGAACAGGAAAACTCTACCCAAATTTCTTCTCCTGCTTTAGTAGTGCAGATTACTTCCAGTTCTCTGAGCAGCTCTTGATGAGACAAAATATAGCGGTGGCGAGCTTGGTAAAGTAATTTTTCTTCGACTACTATTATGGATAGGGGGTGGCCGATCAATTCTGCTTCGTTATACCCAAATAACCATTTTGCTGATTGATTGACTGTTTTGATAATTCCTAATGTTGTTGTTACCAACAAAGCATCGCCCATCGAACGAATAACTTTATCTATATAATCTTTAGAAGCGGCTAAGGCGCTAACCAAAAGATTAGCTTCATTTGCCCTTTGAATCAACGATTGCTTCATCACCATCTTTTCAGTGGTATCTTCAATCAAAATTAGCAATTTACTTGGTACATCTTCTTGTTCGTCTTCATGTTTGATAGCCAACATATCAAAGTATAAAGGGCGGTTGTGGTCGGCAAACCGAGCGATACCTTTGATTTCAAAACCCGGCACCCGTCCCATAATGATAGACATGAGGATATTTTCAATGCCAATCAATTCGGGAAAACTGATGCGAGCATCTGCACCGGGTATCGCATCGCCCGGAGTATCGGCATAATGGTGGAGTTCGGCGGAGGTTTCCTGAATGATGAAATGGTGATTTACTACAAAATACTCTATTTGTCGCGGGTCCAACAGCTTTCTTAAAAGGGGGTTCATACTTGTTCTACCATTGTGTAAGCTAGTTTGTAGAAAATTTCGTCAACGTCTTGGCCTGTTTTAGCAGATGTCGCGTAAACTGCTATTACTTTGTCTTGACATATCGAATGGGATATTTCCACTAGCAGCGCCAATTTTTCCTCGTCAATCAAGTCTACTTTGTTCAAAGCGACGATAATTAATCCTTTAGGATTGACTGAAGAAAAAAGCTGAATGTGTTCGGAGATTCGCTCAACTGTTTCGGAGCGGCTGACATCGGCAACGATTAAAACGCCGCTAGCTCCCTGCAAGTAAGTCGGTGCTATGCCTTTGAATTTTGTATGCCCTTCTAAATCCCAAATTAGCAACTGTGCTGTGACGATTTCCTGCCGTTTTGTGTTTTCTAATATGATATTTTTGCGAGAAATTTTTACTCCCACAGTGGACAGATACTGGTCGCTGAATTGCCGCTCGACAAAACGGCGGATCAGGCTGGTTTTGCCGACGCCAAAATCGCCAATCATGCACATTTTTTTAGATATAGTAACTGACATAATTATTTACTGTTTATGGTCTTAGTTATTGGTTCAAATAGCACGCATCTGCTTAAAAGTCGCGGTTGATTCGGTTCCACGTCGGCAGGAGGATTGGGGTTGCCGACGGTTTGGAGGCGCTTCGGGTCAGCACCTTGTCGCACTAAAGCATCTCGCACTGCTGCGGCACGCTTGAGCGACAACTGTTGATTTGTAACAAGTTCTCCAGTTCGATCGCTGTGCCCAATTATCTTAATCTGTTTTTGAGGATATTGATCCATGAAATTTTTGACACTGGCGATGATTTCTCCATGTGTAGAGTCTAATGTTGTCGTTCCTTGCTGGAAGTAGATGCGGGTTGTAATTTTCAGGGGATCTAATTTAACAGTGCTGATGACCGACTGAACACCGGGAATTTGCTTCAAGGACTGAGCTATTTTCTGTGCGTCTGCTAGGTCTATAACTGTGCCATCTACAGTCACTTTACGATCGCCGTACCGAGTAGAAATTAAAACGCCCTCTCTCTGGTTCAAAACAGCGGTAATCCGCTGCACCTCGGCCGCCGTCAAAACTGGATCTGGGGGGACATCTACAGCTACAATTCTATTGTCTAATTGCAATTTAGGTGCAGTTGATGCGGCTATTTTTGCGGCTTGTGCGCGCAATTCTTGATTGGGCAATTTTCCGGTTAGCTTTAAAGTTTTGCCATCAACTGCAACATCTAAGCGGTAAACTGCTAATTCGGGAGTCGATGCTAAAGCTGCGACGGCATTTGCTTCGAGGCGGCGCTCAACGCTGCTGCGGTACTGATAAATTCCCCAAGGTACTAAGATTAAGCTCAGGGCGGCTAAACTGATCGCCGCTAGGGCGATCGGGGGTTTTGTTGATTTTTCCGTTTGCAGCGGTTCAAATAAAGTTTTTATCCACGGGTGCAGCGACTCCGGTATAGTACCGGGGTCGCCGTTAAACTCGTGAATTACTTTAGCGTAATTAAGGATGATATTACTAACTGTTTGCCGCAGTTTGTAGATGAACGAGTGTGGCGGTTCTCCTTTAATCGCGACTGCCATGTAGCAGTATCCCGCTACTTCTAGGATAATCTTGGAGTCGCCGTATTCAATTTGATTGAGCTCGGAAGCTTCTCCCGGCTGCACGATGCACTCGTTAACAAAGCTGCGAATAGCTGTGAGCATTCCTGCTACCATTTCTGATTCTAACTGGTAGCTTTCTGAGTTTTGAACTTCGGAAATAATCAAGCCTGATGCTTTGTGAATTAAGAATGCTGCTTGGACGGTGAAGGGTACTGATTCTTGAAGGATTAATTCAGCTTCGGAGACTCCTTGTACTTTGGAGCGAATTTTTCGCTTAAAGCCTTCAACGCTGATGGCATTTGACACTTTTTCATTGATTGTCTTGATAGCTTCTGCCATGTATCGGGAAATTGTACTGCCAATTACGGGATAGAGCGCATCCACCATAGAGTCGCGTTCGAGTTTTATTTGGGCTGTAATCGCTTTGCCCATTTCGGGGGCGAGGGCCTGGGCGATCGACTCTTGGTCGAGGCGAATTTGCTCTTTAATTGCCAAACCGATTTCTGGGGCGATCGCGCGAGCAATATCCGCTGGCGAATTGACTATTTGTTGAGCAAGTGCGTCGGGCAGCAGCTCAGCTATTGCCGCACTCATTGCCGACTTATTTTCCTGAGTTTTTGCCCTAATCACTTCGTCAATAATTGGCCCGATCGCGTTGACAACTTCTTCTCTGGAATCGGTAATTTTGCGGCTGAGAATTTCTGCAATCCAAGGCAACATCAACTCAATCAACTCTTGGGGATCGTAGATTTGGTGCTCCAATTTTCCTAATTTCTCGTCGATTTTTGCCATAAGGTGGCGCACCCCCGGCAAATCGTTTTCTGCCAGCAGATTTTTGACTTGCTCGATATCTGATATTTTTGAGCCGAAAATCAGATTTTGCAGCGTTTCCATCGCGCTGTCGGCTTGATTTAAGTCTTGTTTAATTTGGCCTAATATTTCTGTCGGCTGTTCTAGTAAGTTTGGGATTTCTATAGCCGAAGCCATCGCAGCATCTAAATATCCAGTTTCTGGTGGATTTGAGACTGGGGAAACTATGGGGTTATGGGGAATTACCGAGAATTTTGACTCGGTTTCGGGAGGGGAAACATCCTGTAAATGCCGATCGAACCCGTGGAATTTTTGAGCCTGTACTGCCTGTAGAGAATCTTTCATTGCCAAGTTAGACAACTCTTGGAGTGGCTCTGATTTCTCCTCCAAATCCGCCTGGACGATCGCTGAAACCTCTATAGTTTTAGCGGAGGAATAGTTTCTTTCGAGTTCTGAAGTGTTGAGTTTGTGAGTAGCGAATAGCAAACTTTTGAACTCATCTTTAACATCCCAGGAATCGCCAGACTCCGGTTTGCGATCGGCAGTTTCGGGCAGACTCGCTGCAACTTCCTCTTGCTTGTCTGAAGAAATACCTAACAAATCCATCAACCCGCCGAGATCCCCAGCTTGATTGTTTTCCCCGCTGCTGTCACCTTCGGACTCTGCATTTTGCTGGTTTGAACTAGCAATAATTTTGAGATCGACTAACAGATTCAGCAAGGGTTCTAGCTGGGTTGCTGCATCGGCAGCGGACTCGTCAGGTTTAGAAACAAAACCCTCTAACTCATCTTCGTCAGCCGGATTTTCTTTCGGTAAAGCCATGCGTTATTATCCGTGATGGTGGCGCTCCGGCAACAGAAATTCGGTATTTAACTTATTATCAGCAACGCCTTTAAGTTCGGGGACAAATTCTGTTCCTTTGAGCCTCATGCCGAGTTCAAACAGAATTTCTGCCATGTCGTCTCGGGAAACTTTAACATCTCTGAGCATGGAAAAGCGGCGATCGAGTTCTTCAAAAACCTGTGTTTTTAATGTGCGAGTTTCTTCGGAGAGTCGCTCTCTGTTTTGGGAGAGTTCGTTGCGAAGCGAACTGGTTTGATTGTCGATCGCCTCGTCGAGGGCTTCAATGCTGCTGGAAAATTTCCGGTTAACGCGATCGACTTGCTGACGGATGTCTGCGCTTTCTTCTTGGGTGTTTGAGGTGAGCGATTTAACTTTTTTTTCTAACGAATCAACCGCAGCCCTCATTTCTCCTGAAAGAACTGTTTTTACTTGTTCGATGCGAGCTTGCATATCTTGCTGCATCATCGACAAGTCGGAATCTATTTTATCGAAGCGGTTATCGTATTCTCTAAGCTGCGCCCCGAAAATTATATCGCGAATCTGGTCGATATTTCCCAGCCGTTCGCGCATTTCTTCTTTAGTTATTTCGGCCATGCTTGTACCTGGAATCTCCGGAGATTGTGAGTTTAAAAAGTGTGCTAGTGATTTACGAAAGTTGTTGGCGGCACTAGCTTTTTTGAGTGGGCGGGCTTTTATTGTTTGAACTCTCACCCCTGCGTCGGGGAGGGGATTTTTTAGTGTTTTGACTCTAAATATCCTGAGATTCAAATTCTTGAGCCGGGTATTGTCACCCAAAATGGGGGTTTGCTCTCCTTGCCTTGCAGCAAGCTCAGAGGAGCGTAGACTTCCCTGCTATACAGCGGGTGGGTTTTAATGTCTTGTACCGACATCTTCAATGATATCGCATCTTGAGAGTGCCTAATACCACAGCGCTTGGGCCGCGATCGCACAGGTCTTATGTATAAAATATAACTCAAAAGCTGCACCGATCGATCGCCGATCGGCTCCGAGGGAAGTTTCTTTTCACCAGAAAGCACTTATACAGTCGAACTCTCCCCCAATCTCCCTCTCTAACCCTCTCCTCCTCGGATCGCCCTATAAAAATTCATAGGGCCCGATCGACAGCGACCAGACCCAATAATATGAGAACTTTGTTTTTTCTAACAAACGAGATGTGTTTCCGGTGGAGAACTTTTACTTACTAGGGTTTACAACTTGTGCAGCTTTACTTTTAATCCGCAACGACAACTAAGTCTGACTCGACTGCGGTTTGGCTTGACTGCTCGATCGGCAGTTCGCCACTATTCCAAGTTGTGTTCGGTTAATTTCTGCTGCGCCTGGGAATCTAGACCGGAGACACCATGTCTATATCCTCGAATTTTCTTTCTAAATATAGCGACCTCCTTTCTCTTTCTGTCCGGGTGTCTATTATTAAGTTAGCACGAGCTTTCCGAGGAGTAAAGCACTCTTTGCAAAACTTGATAGGTCTTTACATTACTAAGTATAATGATATAAATATCCACATAGATGTAAGTTCTATTGCTGATACATCTTTACATACTTAACTGTTTTTGTCATGTCTATTTCTCCTAAGTTTCTCAGTGGCAGCCAAATCCGCCAAACATTCCTCGACTTTTATGCCCAGCGGGGACATAAAATCTTGCCGAGTGCTTCTTTGGTGCCCGAAGATCCGACAGTGTTGCTGACGATCGCCGGAATGCTACAATTCAAGCCGATATTTCTCGGACAGCGCACCGCCGAATCACCGCGCGCCACCACTTCTCAAAAGTGCATCCGCACCAACGACATCGAAAACGTCGGCCGCACCGCCCGCCACCACACGTTTTTTGAGATGTTGGGTAACTTCAGTTTCGGGGATTATTTCAAGAAACAGGCGATCGCCTGGGCGTGGGAACTTTCCACGGAAGTTTTCGGTTTACCAGCATCCAATTTAGTTGTTAGCGTTTTCCGAGAAGATGACGAAGCTTTTGCGATTTGGCGCGATGAAATTGGCATTCCGGGCGATCGGATTCAGCGCATGGGAGAAGATGACAATTTCTGGCAATCCGGCCCGACAGGCCCCTGCGGCCCGTGTTCGGAGATTTACTACGATTTCCACCCAGAAAGAGGCGACAATATTGACCTCGAAGATGATAGCAGGTTTATTGAATTCTACAACCTGGTTTTCATGCAGTACAATAAAGATGCAGAGGGCAATTTAACACCGCTGCAAAATCAAAATATTGATACTGGCATGGGACTGGAACGGATGGCGCAAATCCTCCAGAAAGTCCCCAATAATTACGAAACAGATTTGATTTTTCCGATCATTCAATCGGCAGCAGAAATTGCCGGGATTGATTACCACAATAGCGATGAAAAAGTCAAGGTTTCGCTGAAAGTAATTGGCGACCATATTCGGGCTGTGGTGCACATGATTGCGGACGAAATTCGCGCGTCGAATGTGGGTCGGGGTTACATTTTGCGCCGGTTGATTCGCCGGGTAGTGCGCCACGGGCGGCTGATTGGAATTCAGGGCGAATTTACGGTGCGGGTGGCTGAAAGTGCGATCGGCCTTTCGGAAGCTGCTTATCCGAACGTGCGACGGCGGGAAGCTCAAATTAAGGCGGAATTGGCAAGGGAAGAAGCGCAGTTTCTCAAGACTTTGGAACGCGGAGAGAAGCTGCTGGAGGAAATAATCAACAAGTTGCAGCAGCAAGGTCAAAATCAAATTGCAGGGCAAGATGCTTTTAAGCTTTACGATACTTACGGTTTCCCTTTAGAACTGACTCAAGAAATTGCTGAGGAAGAGGGAATTACTGTGGATGTAGCGGGCTTTAATGCGGCAATGGAAGTGCAGCAAACTACCGCTCAAAACGCTCGCGAAACAATCGATTTGACCGTGCAGGGTTCTTTGGATAAGTTGGCTGAAACAATCCAGGGAACTGAGTTTGTCGGTTATGCTGAATTGTCGAGTTTAGCTGAGGTGGAAGTTATCTTAGTTGAGGGCAAATCTGTGGAGGAAGCAGCGGCGGGTACCGAGGTACAAGTTGTTTTGAACCAAACGCCGTTTTATGCCGAATCCGGCGGACAAATTGGGGATAAAGGTTATTTGAACCGCAGCAGTCAGGGAGAGAATGGAGAGGGTTTGTTGGTAAGAGTTGATGATGTGAAGAAGGAATCGGATTTCTTCGTGCATTTCGGCTTTGTGGAACGGGGAACGCTGAGAGTTGGCGATAGTATTACTGCGAAAATTGACAATAGCAGCCGCCGGAGAGTTCAAGCCAACCACACAGCAACTCACTTATTACAATCAGCTTTGCGAAAAATTGTGGACGATTCGATTTCGCAAGCTGGTTCGCTGGTATCGTCTGAGAGATTGCGGTTTGATTTCAATTCTCCGCGCGCTGTCACAGCAGAAGAGTTGCAGAAAATTGAGGATTTAGTTAATAGTTGGATTGCTGAGGCGCACGCTGCGGTCGTTGCAGAAATGCCGATCGCCCAAGCGAGGGAAAAAGGCGCGACTGCGATGTTTGGCGAGAAGTACGGCGACGTGGTGCGGGTTATCGATTTTCCCGGCGTTTCGATGGAATTGTGCGGGGGGACTCACGTCAGCAATACGGCAGAAATCGGGCTGTTTAAGATTGTTTCGGAAGCGGGGGTAGCCGCGGGAACTCGCAGGATTGAAGCGGTTTCCGGTCAAGCTGTTTTGGACTATTTGAACGTGCGGGACAAGGTGGTGCGCGATTTGGGCGATCGATTTAAGGCGAAGCCTGAAGAATTGCCGAACCGGATTACTAATTTGCAGAATGAGTTGAAGGATACTCAGAAACATTTGGCTGCTGTGAAGTCGGAATTGGCGATCGCAAAATCCGACCAGTTGCTGAGTGCGGCGGAGGCTATCGGCGAATTCAAAATCATTGTAGCTCAATTGGGTGATGTGGATACAGAAGCGCTGAAAACTGCGGCGGAAAGATTGCAGCAAAAGTTAGGAAATGCTGCGGTTGTTTTGGCATCAATTCCTGAACCGGACAAGGTAAGTTTGGTGGCTGCTTTTAGTCCTGAAGTCAATAAGAAAGGATTGCAAGCTGGCAAGTTTATCGGGGGAATTGCTCAAATTTGCGGCGGAAAAGGCGGCGGGCGTCCGAATTTGGCGCAAGCTGGGGGACGCGATGCAAGTAAGTTGCAGGAAGCGTTGGAAAGTGCTCGCAATCTGTTAGTTGAAGGGTTGGGTTAATCTGCATTTTGTGTCGGGACACGGAATTGCCGTGTCCTGCTTCGCTACTCAAGGTCAATTCCGTAGGGAAACGGCAATGCCGTTTCCTGTTTCGCCGCCAAACGTCGCACCTTTATCAACACGGCGCGATGTCTCGCGCCGGACACGGCATTGTCGTTTCCCTACAGGGATGAATCACAAATAATGTTTTGCCGTGTCCTGTTTCGCCGCCAAACGTCGCACCTGTATCAACACGGCGCGATGTCTCGCGCCGGACACGGCATTGCCGTGTCCCTACACGAATCAATCACAAATAATGTTTTGCCGTGTCCTGTTTCGCCGCCAAACGTCGCACCTTTATCAACACGGCGCGATGTCTCGCGCCGGACACGGCATTGCCGTGTCCCTACACGAATCAATCACAAACAATGTTTTGCCGTGTCCTGTTTCGCCGCCAAACGTCGCACCTTTATCAACACGGCGCGATGTCTCGCGCAGGAAACGGCATTGCCGTTTCCTGCTTCGCTACTCGCGATTTGTTAGTTGAAGGATTGAGTTAATCTGGGTTTTCTGTAGGGACACGGCATTGCCGTGTCCTGCTTTGCTTTGCTTAATATTGAGGAACAGACGAGTCTACTTCTTGACTCCAAGCAGTAATCCCGCCCTTAACATTAATTCCCTCAATTCCCGCTTCCTTCAAAATCCCCAAAGCCTTCGCAGAACGTCCGCCCATTTTGCAGTGTGCAATCAAGCGGTGTCCGTTCAACAATTCCTTGACCTTGGCGACACCTTCGCCGTGTTCGATATCCGGCAAAGGAACCAAAACCGACCCAGGAATTTGAGCAATTTGATACTCGTTGGGATTGCGAACATCTAACAATACAAAATCCTTGGCACCGCTGTCGATTAACTCTTTAAGTTCTGCGACAGTCATCTCAGAAATTTGCTGTTGTTCTTGCGCTTCCTGTGCTTTAGCTTGAGGAATGCCGCAGAATTGTTCGTAATCGATTAACTTTTCAATTACCGGACGCACTGGATTAGGCCGCAGTTTCAATTGTCGGAACGTCATATCTAAGGCATTGTAAAGCAACAGTCTGCCGCTCAAAGTAGTGCCTTGACCCAAGATAATTTTGATAGCTTCCGTTGCTTGGATAGAACCGACAACTCCGCACAAAACGCCTAAAACGCCGCCTTCTGCACAAGAAGGAACCATGCCAGGTGGCGGGGGTTCCGGGTACAAATCGCGGTAATTCGGGCCGCCTTCGTAATTGAAAACTGTTGCTTGCCCTTCAAATCGGAAGATGGAACCGTAGACGTTGGGCTTGTTTAAAAGCACGCAAACGTCGTTCATCAAATAGCGAGTCGGGAAGTTGTCCGTGCCGTCGATAATGATATCGTAAGGAGTGGCAATGTCGATCGCATTTTCCGAACTAACGCGAGTTTCGTACAAATCAACTTGACAAAAAGGATTAATTTCTAAAAGCCGATTTTTAGCCGACTCAATCTTCGGTTTCCCAACCCAAGAAGTGCCGTGAATTACCTGCCGCTGCAAATTGGAATGGTCAACAATATCAAAGTCTACAATCCCAATGCGGCCAACACCGGCGGCTGCTAAATAAAGCAGCAGCGGCGAACCGAGGCCTCCCGTACCGATGCAGAGCACACTGGCAGCTTTGAGACGCTTCTGCCCTTCCAATCCAACTTCTGGGAGGATCAGGTGGCGAGAGTAGCGTTCGTATTCTTGTTTGTTGAGCTGGATCTCGTCCAGATTAGGATTTAGCATGATATTGTGTGTAGCGCAGATTTTGAATTATATCCTATCTAAATCTTTCGCATTTTTACGTGTTTGTTATTTTTACTAATTATTTCTTAATCTCAGTCTGTTCCGCTGCGAGAATTTCCTCTGCTTGAAAGTTCCCCTCTCCGTCAAGACTCCAACTGCGGAGGTCTTCTGAACAGCCTTGTCGGACGGACACAATGATGTAAGAGTATTGGGCCCAGGCTAATGTCCGATCGCACTCTGAGGGCACTGCGGGACAATCCGTATGAGAATGATATATGCCGATAATTGTCAGAGATCGATCGCGCCCGTGTTTCATCGCCCGCAACATATCTTCGGGCTTTATAGCATATCTGCGTCTTTCTGTCAATTCTTTTTGTTCGGGCCAATTCTCTTCAGCCTCAGCACTCCAAGCATTTTGAGTCGGCCAAACTTCTACCAAAGTTTTAACACCCCCAGTAACTCGACCGAGCAACAAACCGCAGCATTCTTCTGGATAAGTGCTTTCGGCGTGGGTGCGGATGGATAAAATTTGAGAGTCGGAAAGTGCGATCGGCTGCATAGGATTTTATTGTAGATTTTATTGTTAGGACTAAGGCCAACTGTCACAAATAGGGGTGCAATTTTAGGTATGTAGTTGCGCTTTAGCGCTCTTAGCCAAGGAAAGAGCGCTAAAGCGCAACTACATACCTTTGTTTAATGTGAGAGTCCGAAAGTGCGATCGGGCTTTTTTTTAAAACGAACCGCGAAGACGCTATAGACACGAAGGAAGAGAAGGGAAGAGAAAGAGTTCACAATTGATTTGACATTCCTGTAGCTGTTTGCAAAACAGTTCTATAAGCAATAACAGCTTCAGTTTGGTTAACATATCCTACATATTGACTCAATACAGAAAAGTCTAACTCAGGCAAAAATTCACTGCTCGAAATTAACTCATAACCCGACTCCCGCAAGTGGTAAATAGAAAATTGATCGTTAGCCCAAAACCAGACTTCAGGAACCTGCAAACCGCGATACACATCCAGCTTGTCAACACCGCCGCTAGTCAGAGCAATTTCGATCGCAATATCCGGGACTTCTGCAAGTACACCCAAACAGTAACACTCATCTGGTTCAGCACCCCGTCTCACAGCTTCGCGGCGAAATGTAGCACTTCCGTAACCGTTGAGATTAATTAGCCTTTCAACCGCATAAGTTTCTATCAACCGGGCAATAATTTTTTTAAGCCTTTCGTGTTCTGGCGAAGTCGTCATAATAATTTCTAACGTTCCTTCCAAGTAAGTCATCCTGGGGAATTCACCGACAAACATATCAGAAAGTTGCTCGTATTGCTCCCAACTCACATCATATAAAATAATGCGCTGTTCGGTAGCAGGTTCGAGAGTTTTTGGATCTAAAAGTAACATAATTAATTACCTGACTTAGATATCTAAATGTTAGATTTTTTCCGATATTTCTCACGCTTCTTCTCTGCGCCCTCTGCGCCCTCTGCGGTTCGCAAAAAAAGTAAATGTAGGGTGCGCCCGGGCGCGCACCTTACCCCTGAGTTAATGTAGGTATCTAGCCCTCAATTTCAATTAAGAGGGAGTTTGCTGCAACTCAGGCCGTTCATCTGGAACGATCGCACCTTCGACAGGACACACCTGCAAACAAATACCGCAGTCAATGCAGGTATCAAAATCAATCCAAAACCAATCAGTACCCTTGACATTTTTGCCGGGGCCCGGGTGAATGCAAGCAACCGGACAAGCGCCAACGCAATCAGCAACTCCCTCGCAAATATTCGTAACAATAGTGTGTGCCATAGTGTTCTCTCAAAACATTTTAGGTAGATAGGGAATTAGCAATTAGCAATTGGCAAAACCTTCTCTCAATCAGCAGGATACATAATATCATATCGGGTGATTTTTAACCAATTACCAACTACCAATTACTAATTACCAATTAGCCTAATTTACCGTTTCAATTGTTGGCAATCCTTCGGCATTTACCCAAGCAATTTGAGCAATTCGTCGATCGCGCGCGTATTCCCGTGCCGCCTCCGCAGTCTCCCGACTCTCCAAATCTATTTCTACCCGAACTAGGTGAGTAGACTCTCGGAGTTTGCGAGCATAATCAAAGGCCGCCGCCCCAGCTTCAGGAGTTTGAGGCACAACCAACCATTCGCTAGCTGGTGTCTCCGTGGGCAATTGCCCCTCTGTCAGCAAAACTTGGTGCAAATCTTCAATATTCAGACAAAACCCGATGCCGGGGGAATTTTGCCCTTGCGGGTCGAACAGTCCCAACAGTTGGTCGTAGCGTCCTCCTTGTCCTAAAACTCGCTGTCCTGTCTTGCTGCTGCTGACCACTTCAAACACAATTCCAGTGTAGTAGTCAAATGTTTGAATTAAACTCAAATCGAGGTGAATGTGGGATTTGAGATTGGGAATTTTTGACTGGCATTTGTGCAGCAATTCGATCGCAGATTTGAGATTGTTTAACGCCGATTGCTGCGGCAAATCTAAATCCAGCTTGGCAACAATTGGCAACACCTCTTCTGGGCGGCCGCGCAAGTCAAATAACAGCAGAGCTCTTTCTCGCAATTCGGTTGACAGCGGCAAAGTTTCCAAGGCAATTCGATCGAGATTGGCGATCGCCCCCCGAACTTTTTGGCGCACGTTTGGCGGAAACGGTTCCAGCAATCTTGCTGTCAAGCCCGCTTCTCCCAAAACCAAATGCCAGTCATCAATTCCCAAGCTCTGCAAGCACTCAGACAGCAGCAGCAGCACTTCCGCATCCGCAACCGTCCCCCCCGCGCCGAGCAGCTCTACCCCAGCTTGATAGAACTCCTGTTGCCCGCCTGAGCCAGTATCTGGGCCTTTGCGGAACACGTTAGCGTTGTAGTAGAGGCGCTGAGGCTGCCAGCGAGTCCCGGCCATCCGCATTGCAGCCGCGCGGGCGATCGATGCTGTCAGTTCCGGTCGCAAACCCAGTTCTCCATCCTCGGCGTCTTGCAATTGAATCAGAGTCGATCGGTCGATCGCGCCCCCAGCCATTAAAGTCTCCAGCCTTTCTAGAGTTGAAGTAATAATCCGGTGATAGCCCCAGCGGTGAAAAACCTGCTGCAAGCGCCGTTCGATCGAAATTTTTTGAGCAACGTCAAGGGGCAATAAATCTCTTGCACCGGATGGGGGTTGGTGAACCATATCAATTTTAGATTTTAGACTTTAGATTTTAGATGGGGCTTAGAAGCTTAGCTTTATGGACGGTGTTAAAGTCTAACGAGGCCAGCTTAACATTCGACTTTAACAAATTAAGGTGTCATATCAATTTTAGATTTTAGATTTTAGATTTTAGATGGGGCTTAGAAGCTTAGCTTTAGGGGACGGTGTTAAAGTCGAAGAAGGCAAGCTTAACATTCGACTTTAACAAATTAAGGCGTCATATCGTTTTCGTTTGCATCGGAATAATCATTTTCTCCGTCAGTGCGATCGTCCCGTTCTTTCTGGAGCATCCGCGATCGCGGGACGATCGCACTGACGGTCTAATTTTGACGGCGCTCCGATGTGCGATCGCCAACTCTGGATTCTTTTGATCCCGATAGCTCCACTGCTCAGCTCTTCAACACTTTCTAACTATTCCAAACTCACAATTCACAACTTCTCACTTCTTCTTCCCGCCAAACAAACTTGCAAAAAATCCTGGTTTCTCGTCACCTTTTTTGGCCTTTGCGGAAGCTTGTTCCAGCTTTTTCTTAACCTCCAAAGCCGTCGGTTCTTCAGGATTTGATGCCAAAGCTTTGTTCATCTCAAGTTTCGCCATTGTGGCTTGATTTTGTTCGAGGTAACACATTGCTAACATAGCGTGGGCTTGGCTGTGTTTCGGGTCGCGTTTCAGGGCTTCCCTCAACTCCAAACTTGCTTTAGCGTAATTTTTGCTGTCCATAAATCCTTGAGCTCGGCGGCAATAGGCTGCAGTCTGCGAGTCTGGGGGTTCGACTTTAGGCGGAGGAGGCGCCGCGGGAGTTGCGGTGGCTGGGGTTGCTGCTGCTGTTTTTTCTGTGCTAGTTGGGGTTGTGGCTTTTGCAGATGAACCGGCTGCAACCCCACCACCGCCAAGGCGCTCTTTTCGCAGCAGGTAAACCATGTTGAGTTCGCTAATTTGATCGATCGCCTGTTGCGTTTCCTCAACTGATTCGTACTGCTTGAGAGCGAGTTTGTTAACTGCTGTTTTGTAAGCTTCTTCCCAATTTTGAGCCGTAGCTAACTGTTTGGCTGCTGCGCTTTCGATTTGCATTTTCGCCTGTTCTTTAACGAGGCGCTTGCTGATGGTTGCTAATAGCAGGTTGTATTCTTTGCGATCGCTTTCCTTAGAGAATTTGTTGTAAGCCGGATTGACTACTTTTGATAAAAATTGGTTTGCCCAATCTTTATCGGCTGGGTCTTCAAAAGAGCAAGTATCCGAATGCAAGCGGCGGGCGATTTTCATGTAGCGCTTGCGGATGTCGTTAAACTCGGCGTCTAAGGGAATTCCCAAAATTGCGTGCTGATCAATAAAGTCATACTTGAACAGCCCTTTTGTCATTTCAAAAGACATAACTTTTACTCTTCCTTTCCTGGCTTTTCACTATCCTTTAATGTAGCTTGAGTCAAGGGGTTGTGACCCCCGTACTACCCCCCATCTTTGGCTGCGGGGGCGCTACTTCCAGGAAGATAAGGGAGGAACTGCTAGGAGTGCGCTGCTGAGTTCGCCGTGTATTCTGCCGTTTGTGGCCAAAATCCGACCCGAGTTCATCTCAAAGGCACTGCCGTCATAAGCTGTAATTTGACCTCCTGCTTCGGAGACGATGACTGCACCGGCCGCTACGTCCCAAGGAGCGAGTCCCCGTTCCCAGTATCCGTCCGATCGCCCCATCGCGAGGTGTGCGAGGTCTAGGGATGCCGAACCGCTGCGCCGCACGCCTTGGGTGAGGTGGGTGAGGTGACAGAATTCGGCATAATTATTGTCTGCTGTTTCGCGCCGATCGTATGCAAAGCCAGTGACTAGCAAGCTGGTTCTCAATTCTGAGATTTGGGAAACTTGGATGGGCTTCCGGTTGCAGGTTGCTCCCAATCCCTTGCCTGCCCGAAATAATTCGTTATGAAAAGGGTCGTAAATTACTCCAATTTGTGGTATGCCGTCGATTAACAGTCCGATCGACACGGCCCAAAAAGGATATTGGTGAGCATAATTGGTTGTACCGTCCAAAGGGTCGATCGCCCACAGGTATTTGCTGCTGGCATCCCCTAATTTGCCGGATTCTTCCGCGAGGATGGCGTGATCGGGTACGTGGCGGCCGAGAATTTCTAAGATGACGGCTTCTGAGGCTTTGTCGGCTTCTGTGACTAAATCGCCCGATCGGCCTTTTTCTTGAATGTTTTCTAATTTTCCGCAGAAAGATTGGAGGACGGAACCAGCGGCCAGGGCTGCTTCTGTGGCTATTTCTAAGAAGTTTTGCAGTTGATTGTCAGTCATTAGGAAGAAGGAAGAAGGAAGAAGGAAGAAGGAAGAGGGAAGAAGGAAGAAGGAAGAAGGAAGAAGGAAGAAGAAGGAAGAAGGAAATCATTGCTCGTTAGTAGTTATTAGTTATAACTGAGGAGTTTTTAGTCATTTACAAATGACTAATGACTAATGACTACTGACTATTGGCGATTTTGCTGGCGAAATTCTGCGGGAGTTTGGCGCAAAGCTCGTTCTGGATTCCACAGGCCTTTACCCATGAGTCTCGCCCATTCTTGAGCGTTCACCAGTCGCTGCTGGTATTTGGTGTTGGGCGATCGCACTGAAGCCAGGGCATAACCTTCTTTGACTAGCTGTTCGTTGAGCAAAACTTTATCTTGCCACAAGTAGGCTAGTTTGCGATCGAACCCGTCTCTCTGTTCGATGTCTGATTCTAACAATACCTGTTTTCCCCCAATTAGCTGTTCTAGTCTTTGTTTGGCTGCTTCTCCCCAAGGCTGCTGTTTTAAATCCGGCGCATCAATACCAATCAGCCTGATTTGTTCTAATAAGGCTATTTTGTCGGCTGTACTGATAACTTCGATTGTTTGGCCGCTGATGGCCCTTTCTACTTTGGCGATCGTACCTTGGGGCATTTCTGGTTTTTGGCAGCTAGCTAGCAACAGACAAAGGGCGATCGCACATAATCGATAAAGCATGGATAATTGGTAGTTGATAATTTATCAAATTGCCTTATTCTTCATCCAACGGCAAACCGGCTTTAACTTTACCTTTGCCGAAGTAGCGGCCGAATTGCAGTTCGTACACTTCGTCTTCGTCTTGCGTCTCTACCTCGATGTTGGAACGGGGATAGCTGACGCACAGCAGGGCATAACCTTCTTTTTGCAGTTCCACCGAAAGCCCCATTGCTTCTGGCTGGTGCAGTTCCCCCGACTTGACGCGCACCGCACAGGCGGTACAAGCGCCGTTGCGGCAGGAAAAGGGCAATTCTACTCCTTGGTTTTCGGCGCTTTGGAGGATGTAGCGGTCTTCGGGTACTCGCACGGTGTGGCGATCGCCTGTCTGTCTGTTATGAATTTTAATTGTGTAAGAGTCAGTCATGGAATTTTAGATTTTAGATTTTAGATTTTAGATTGGGGTTTGCGGGGCAAAATCCTTTATCTGAAAGCGTTTGCGACACAGGGAGGAGAATCCGGCCTGCCCGTTTGACACCCTACCCACATTAAACAGCAAATTTATGCCGTTACCCCTTCCCAAATCAGATTTGTTCTGCTAAGATAGTTTAGCTGTGGCTAAATGAATTAATTTAGCCCTGGAGAGGTGGCCGAGCGGTTGAAGGCGCACGCCTGGAAAGTGTGTTTAGGGCAACTTAACGAGGGTTCGAATCCCTCCCTCTCCGTTAAAGAAGCTGTTCAGGCAAAAAAAACAGCTTGCCAAAAAAATCTCTGATATGAGATAAATACTTTGATTAGAGCGATCGCCCTTGAATTCTTTTAGAAAACTCAAGGGCGATCGCTTTTCAATGTTGGAGTGTAAATTAGGGCGATCGCGCCGAGAATAAACGCCCAGATATAATGCCAATACTAGAAAACCATAGCTACCTACACCAATCGCCAGCGATATGGTCTAGGAGGGTCACTTAATTGTTTTTTCCAAATTTATCTTTGAACTAATCATACCTTAATTTCGCAACTCCCATCGGTAACATTTAGGGACTGCCGGCATAGGGCCAGATGCCTCTGGCATGGGCATCGGGCATCGGGCATGGGTAATAGTTAGTGGTTACTGGTTAGTAGTTTTTCTAATCACAAATAACCAATGCCCTATTCCCAATGCCCAATTTCCAAATTAAATGAACAAGCTAGGTGATATTTTAAAATAATCGCCTAGTGCCTTAGCTTGTGCCTTGCTAATCGCTCTTTTCCCATTGACAACCTCAGATACCACACCGCTCGATCCAATGATACCTACCAAGTCCGCTTGACGGGTGCCACTGGATTCCATGATGTGTTGCAAAATCTCATGAGGCTCCGATTTGTCCATCGGATAATTTTCTGTCTCATAAACTTCAATCAGCGTGACTAACAACTTGTATAAAGCTCTCTCCTCTGGAGTGAGGTTTTTAGCGAACGTTAGCCGTTCGGCCACAGCCAGGAGGCGATCGTATTCCTCTTCGGTTTCGATCGCCCTAGGAGCAATTTCTGCAAGCAATTTGCTATAACTGGCTCCATCAAAAGTAAGGATCATTTTTCCATTTGTCTTTGTCGTATTCAGCGTGGGTTAGGAAATATTTGTAGTAAATAGTTTGGTTCTCGTAGTTGATGCCGACAATCAGGCGATATTCGTTGCCTTTGATATTAAAGACTGTCAAGTCTTCTACTGCTTCGGCATCCCGGTAAATCTTGCGAACCTCCTCCAGATTCTGCCATTCTGCTTTCTTTATAGTGTCGTTCCAGCTATCAATTTGATTTTTGACATCGGGGTACTGGGCAGAATCTTTACGGAGGTTCCGGATCGAGATTAGGTGCATTTGTTTTTCTTTGATCTGTTTTTTTGTTTTGCATAATTGTTTCTCACCCAACCCTCAAATTCGTAATATGTTTATACTCTCACTTTGAGAGGAAAACGTCAAGGCCCGATCGAGTAAAAATTCTTTAACGCCCTCCAAGTGGGTTTTGTTTGTGTAGGCGCGGTTGGAAACCGCAGGCTTTGTCTTTAGTACCCACTCTGCCTCCCCCGACTCGATCCTCATCGTGTAAAAAAGCTTCTAGCAGCGTGGTTCGGGCGATCGCCTCGCAAATGAGAGTCAGCGTTTTAGCAGAGGCTCTACGCACGACAGGGTTGGGGTGATGTGCTAGAGCTTCCAGCAAAAAAAAGTTGCAAGTTTGCCAATTGAACCGAGAGTTTCGGCTAAACTCAGCCTCACCATTCCCTGCGAATCTCCCATACATTCGACCATCTTTTTGAGCAGTTCGCTGTCGTTGGGATTGAAAGTTGCGAGGGCTATTTGCTCTCTCATCGTTTGCAGCAAAGCGTCGCTTTCTGCTGGCTAAATTGCTGTTTGAATATCAGTCGGGGAATTTTATATTTTAAATTTTAGATTTTAGATTGAGGTAATTTATATCGAACTTAGCATCAGCGAGATTTGCCCCTCTGAACGAAGTACCCTCAGCATTTCCAATCTCTCGAACAATAGCCGAGAAAGACACAAACGCAAACCAAAGATACAGCAGCGACAGCAAACCGAAACACATACCCCAAAACAGTTTGTGAGTGCTAAAAAAAGCGCTCGCCGTTGCACTGAACAAAAAAGCCGCTGCGTAAGTCGCCACACTTCCAGCCGATGCGATCGCAACCTGTGGAAATTGGCTACGAATCCGCGAACTCACAAAAAACATTAACATCCCGCCGATCGCCATTCCAGCAATAGCAGCCTGGGAATTATTATTAGTTGCAGTGCCAGCATAGAAAAATCCCAACAAAGCTCCTGATAGAATAGCAGAAATTGTTCGTGCCAATCTACCCGCTTTTGAGGTTTTTGGCTGTTTGCTGGCGATCGCCGAAGCTAAACCAGCAGCGCTCAAAACGCCGTACAGCAACAGAACAAAAGGCCAACTGCCAGAACCCGGTACTTGTCCTTGAGTTCCCAAAATCAGTCGAGTCAGAACATCGCCCACAACCAAACAAATCGCGATCGCCCCAGCACTCAAAACAGCTATCTGTCGCCGAGAAAGCCCGATTTTCGCACCGATAAAATTCGCACCCGCTAACTGAGCATTTCTAAAATTGCAGCCTCTAACATCCGCACCGCTGAAATCAGCACCGTTAAGAACTTGTCCTTGGAACGATCGATTTCGTAAAATTTGATTGCTAAAATCATTAAAATCAGAATTGTTCATATTAGTATAGGATGCTTGAAAATATATAAATATGTCAGTGTCCCCGTCCCCTATCTAAAATCTAAAATGGTATGACTTATCGACCCACGATTAAACAAATTTGGCATATTCTCGGTCTCGGAATATTGCTCGCACCAATACTACTCTACAACATTCCCTACTTTTTGCGCCCCGAACAAACAAACGAAGCCCGATCGCTCTTTCAAGGAATAACCTACCGCAGGGAATTTCGGACTAATCCGCGTCCCACCCTAATTCACATTCTTAGCATCGACCTAAAAGCGCCGGGAATAGGAATTTTTGTCACTCCCGGAAACCCAACACCCGATTTAACAGAAACCAATGCCCGCACA
The DNA here is from genome assembly GCF_036704615.1 of Microcoleus sp. K4-B3. NCBI lineage: Bacteria > Bacillati > Cyanobacteriota > Cyanophyceae > Oscillatoriales > Microcoleaceae > Microcoleus > Microcoleus sp. K4-B3. Next base: position 124,342 of record NZ_JAUBSF010000002.1, on the reverse strand, counting down.
GCTACTCAATTCCTGAAAGAATTTAAATTGCAATTAGCAGTCAACGGCAATTTTTTTTATCCCTGCATCGAGGAAGCACCTTGGGATTACTATCCCCGCAGTGGCGATCGAGTAAATAATGTCGGACACGCCATTGCCAAAAGCCAAGCTTATTCTCAACCAAATCCAGGCTTTCCCGCCCTTTGTTTTGATGCCAAAAACCGCGGTCAAATCATCGAAAACGGCACTTGTCCTGCGGGAACAGCCTATGCAGTTGCCGGAGATACTTTGCTGGTAAAAAATGGCAAAGCCGTAGCACAAAGTCAGGAAGAACGCAAACAGGATAAGCCATATCCCCGTGCAGTCGCGGCGATCGACAAAACAGGCGACAAGTTGTGGTTAATTCTGGCAGACGGCAAGCAGAGGCTTTACAGTGAAGGGCTGAAATTTAGCGAAATAACAGATATTTCGATGCAGTTGGGAGCCGAGACAGTGCTAAATTTAGATGGCGGCGGGTCGGTAAGTTTTGCAGTAGCATCGCGGTCAGGAGCTAAACTGTTGAATGCTCCGATTCAGAATAAAATCCCCATGCAGGAACGTCCAATTGCCAACCATTTGGGATTTTATGCGCGGGACAATTAGGGTTTTAAATTGCGCTTTTCTCTCCGATGGTTGGGGTTAAGACTGATTATATTATGCACCGATCCAAGCCGCTGATTGTAAATAATCTGCGCCTTGTAACCTGTTTTAAAAGTACAATTTATGCCTCCGAATACTCAAGTAAAGACCGATTCGCGCATTACTGATACCAAGCTTAGATTAAATTCCCGCAAAATTTTTTATTCAGCCTCGGATACAACTTTGTGTTAATAGCAGCAGCAGTTTTTCATCGCTTTTTATAGAGATTAGGACATGGAAGAATCTCTTTATCCTCTTATCCTAAAAATGCTAAGGAATATATAGATGTCGAAGACTCTCAGCCAGTCTGTCCCAGATGTGGCTCTCATAACATCCGCAAAAATGATCGTATTCCTAATGGAAAACAAAATCATTAATGTAAAGATGGTGACCCACAGTTTGTTGATAATAACCAGAATAAATACATCTCTCAATTCACTGAATTTTTTTTAATCTGCCCAAAATCCGGGAATAATTGCTAAAATTGTAAAGAAAAGTAACAAAAGTAAATTTTAATTGGCTTATGGAAATTAGCGAAATCCAAGCAGCGCTGCAAAGTTCGGATGCTCAAGAGAGGCAGCGGGGGGTAACGGCTCTGAGAAACTGCGATTCTGCGGTGGCGCTGCCGATGTTGCTGAGCAAAGTGGACGATCGCGAGTTTATGGTGCGATCGTTGGTGGCGATGGGATTGCGGCAGACTCAAACTGCGGAAGCTTTTGCGGCGCTGTTAAAAATGATGCAGTTCGATCGCGATCCTAACGTGCGCGCCGAAGCCGCTAACTCTTTGTCAAGGTTCGGAACCGAGGCAATTTCTCACTTGGTGGAAGCTTTTCGCCGCGATGACAATTGGCTCGTCCGCCGCAGTATCATGGCTCCGCTGTATGAAATGCAGTGTCCTGATGCAGTATTTGAAATTTGTGCGATCGGTCTTGGCGGCGAAGATTTAGCAGTTCAGGAAGTAGCAATTGACGGATTTGGTCTGCTGGCAAATACTGAGAAGCAAGAAGAGGCATTGCAGCAATTATTACCTCTAGTAAATTCGGATTACTGGGGAATTCGGCTGCGAGTTGCTCGCGCGCTGAGCAAATTTGACAATCCTCAAGCTCGGGCTGCTGTGAGCTATTTGGCAAAAGATCCAGATCATCGGGTTGCAGGCGCGACTTTGGAAGCTTCGCTTTAAAACAACGGCTTACAACATCAAGCAGACATTGGTAGCTGCCCTTAAACCCTTAAACCCGCCCCTAGATTAGCCCGATCGCGCTCACCATGTTACGGATTGTTACTTTGTTTCTAATAAACGAGACAGGCGCGATCGGCATCCTTGACGATCGCAAGAGTTTTGGCATCTGAATTAATTCGCCATGTACCAGCCTTTTCGGCAATACCTAGGCAAGAGGTGTTTCACAGCTTTGTTTGCAAAGTCGCCCCATTCCCTCCGGGTTAGAAGTCAATGTCAGCGAGCGCGGCAAAACCCCAGATACTATCCGCAGTGGGTGTTACGAATGCGCGCGATTGTAAAAAATCCGCTACACTTACATCGATGCGGGTGCATCTGCTCAAGTTTTTAATTGCGTGATTTATCCGAGTCACATTTACGATTTGCCGCTGTTGGGAATTGACCTCTTGTCTTTCGGCCAGAAGAAAATTTGGGTTTTTCTCGACTTTCAGCCACTATTTAGAGATGAGGCTTATATAGCAAAATACGTTCAACATCTAGAATCGCTCCGCGATAAGTACCACGATTTGAGCCAAAATTTCTAAATCAATTTTTATGAGGTCAATCACTATTTTTATAGATACTTGCTGTGATTCGCTAAAACTGATGCTAAAACTGGATAAAACCGGGTATATACAGCTTATAAACACTATTTGGATTTGTACTAGAAAATGCTGTAGTCAGCACAACCGCTGACTACCCAGAAAATATCCAGCGCATCGTTAAAAATCCAAAAGATTGCGACCAGTACAGTGCAGACAGAGACCAGGCTTCGGGATTGTTTAGCAGTTATTCTATCACGAGTTGGGTGATAAATTTTTGAGGAATTTTGGTTTGAAGATGCTCTGCCTTTAGCTGTAACCACGACCTCGCGATGACCACTAAGTTTACATATATTTTTTAATAAAATAAGTTGGCAATAAGGACTTTAGTCCTGAGTACAAACCTCTCGATTGAGTAGATAAAATCTCAAATCTAAAATAGACAGGATTTTTTTTATTTCTTACTAGAGACTTGTCAATTGAAGAGGTGTAATCTAAAATCTAAAATCAATATCACTCTTGATGAGCCTTTTTTAGATGCGGCGATCGCTCTGATTAAAAATCCGTTAGGCTTACAGTATTACCCGATTCCAGAAGGGTTTGAACTCAAGGAAGCTACAGTGGCCAAAAGGAAAAAACCAACTCAGCAGATCGTAACTACCTGTTACGCTTTTGCATTCCCGAAACTGTGGCAATTTCGGGCGGCTCACCTTCAAGGCGACAGCAGCTTGCAACTTCTCAATTTTGTGCTCTTCCGGCATCTTAACTTTGATTTGCCGTTTTTTGGAGCGGATTTGGTAACGCTGCCGGGTGGTCATTTAATTGCTTTGGATATGCAGCCTCTGTTTGGCGGCGACGCTGACTACCAGGCTAAGTATACTGGACCGATCGAACAAATTTTTCAAACTCATCAACCGCACCTTCCCTGGGGTGGCGACTTTCCAGAGGAAGCTAAGCAGTTTTTCTCGTCGGCGTTTCTGTGGGATCGCCCGAAGGAAACGGAAGTTGTGGAAACTCGCGTTTTTGCAGCGTTCAAAGACTATCTAGCCGCTGATTTCGATTTGGTCGATCGCCCCGAACCGGTGACATCGCGCACAAAGTTAGATAATATCTAACAAGCTCAACAGTGGAATCTGCGGTATCGTTCCGAAAAAAACCCGGGCCAGGGAATGTTTAAGCGGTTCTACGGCGAGGAATGGACTGAAGAGTATATTCACGGATTTTTGTTCAATTGGGAACAGAAGCTGGCACAATTGGTAAGTAACAAGAATTAATTTTAATAGAAGCTTCAGCCACTACACTAATAAGTGTAGGTTGGCATGAGGAAAATGCCAATGGTCAAAAAAAATCGCAATGTAGTTAGTTCCAATTCAGAAAGTAAAGTCAAAGTCGGACTTTCGCTGACTTCTTCTAGTGCCGATCGATTAAACACGATCGCTCGAAAGCTCGGAATATCAAGGTCGGAACTCCTAGAACGCTTGGCACAAGGCGCTCTGGATATTTCTAAGGACAAGACGGAAGTTACTGTCACTTGGAAAAAAGGTGAAGAAACGGAGGTAGAGGCCGCCCACTTGCAAGGGGAAACAGCCGAAGAAAGCGAATTTAATGACGCTGTAACGGCAGAAACTCTATCGGACTCGGTGAGTGTAAAGCCAAATCCGCTGCAAGAAAGTTACGAAAGTTTACAGCAGCAGTTGACTGAACGCGAAAATTCGATCGCTTCTTTGCAGCAGCAATTGGCCACCGAAAAGCAAAATCTCGAAAGCCAATTGCAGGAAACTGTACCGAAGTCAAGTTACGAAAGTTTACAGCAGCAGTTGACTGAACGCGAAAGTTCGATCGCTTCTTTGCAGCAGCAAGTCGCCGAAAAGCAAAATCTCGAAAGCCAATTGCAGGAAACTGTACCGAATTCAAGTTACGAAAGTTTACAGCAACAGTTGACTGAACGCGAAAGTTCGATCGCTTCTTTGCAGCAGCAAGTCGCCGAAAAAGAACACCGGGAACACGAGTTTCAGCAACAGCTAGCAGAAAAATCCAGTGCTTTGGAATCTTTGCAGCAGCAAGTCGCCGAAAGAGAACACCGGGAACACGAGTTTGAGCAGCAGCTAGCAGAAAAATCCAGTGCTCTGGAATCTTTGCAGCAGCAAGTCGCCGAAAGAGAAAGTTCTCTGGAATCGTTGCAGCAGCAATTAGCTACCGAAAAGCAAACTTTGGCACAGCAATTGCAGCAAACCGTGTCGCCGTCGAGTTACGAATCTTTGCAGCACCAGTTAGCCGAAAAGTCAAGTGCGATCGGAGAATTCCAAGTTCAACTAAGCAAGTTGCAATCTCTAGAAAATCAATTGAGCCAGAGTGCGGCGAAACAGCGAAATTACGAAGCTTTGCAGCAACAGTCTCAAGAACAGCTAAGAACCATCAAAGCTTTACGGGAACAGCTAGGTCAAATGCAGGCTGTGGCTGGGATTGGCGAAGCTTATCTCAACAAGTGGCGGCGTCCCTGATTCTAAATCAGCAGAGAAATCGATCGCGCGCGATCGCGATCGATTTTTTCACGGTTTGTACAAATAAAAAGCAGCCCGATCGCCGTCATTATTTTTATTTAATTCCTCAGCTTTTAGTTTAAATTCTTTAAGCTCAAGATCGGAAAAATCAGAAAACTCTCTACCGCAGAGAAATTGTAACTCCCACGAGTCAAACACAATATCTTTTATTGAAAATCCCACCTCATTTGCTAGTAATTTCATACTTTTCTGAGTGTGTAAAAACAAGTGAATCGGAGGGTCAATTTGACCTTATTTGACACCATATTCTCGCCACGCGTTGAGGTAACAAGAATTCTAATCAAAGCATACCGATCGTGTTTTAGCAGTCGCCATATATTTTTTAGAACCTCCTTCGGTTGGGGTATATGCTCAAAAGAATGATGCAGCATAATCAAATCAAACCGATCTTCTAGTTCCGCTATTTCTTTTTTAAGAATCTTGACACCATTTTTATAGAAAATATCAACTTCAATCAAAGGATCGAGTCCTGTAAGGTTCAAAAAACCTTCTTGGACTAGACGCAGCAAAAGATCCCCCGTACCGCAACCAACATCTAATATTTTCGATTCCAATGTCACATTGACCTCGATCTGCCAGTCAAAATAATAAGGAAGTCCGTATATCTTTGATAAAGTTTCTACCAAGAAGTTTTTGTTACCAAGGTAATTTTCTGCTCTTTTACTCTTCATAAATCTAAATAAGCCCTTGGTTTCTTTAACGTTAGGGATTTGTAAAGAGTAATAGTTAAATGAATAATATTGTGACAAATCTTGGGGAACCTTCACTATTTGCAAGCAAGCGCATTCACTGCATTCAATATACTCAAATGGGTTGTTATATAAACCCGGAAATTATTGAATGAGTTCGATTTTATAAATGGTGTTATCTTGCGAATTGCCGCAAATTTCACAAGTATTCAAACTCATTAGATTCAACCTTATTTAAAAAATAATTAAGCTAAACTACACCTGATTTTGCAAAAGTATCTATTCTAAGGAAGGGCTTGCTCTGAAAAGCCATGCAAGTGATGTGCGATCGGCTCAGTATAGCAGGTGAAAATTACAAGATACATCTCCAACAAATCATCTCCTACTATGTCGCCAGATGTAGGGTTGATGCCGAGGAGCGACAATTCATGTTTCCAACCTTTGATTTTATGCCCCAATGCTTCCCCCTCCCCAGTCCGAGCTCGCACTCCATAGACAGATTGAAACCTGTCGAAGCTTTTTTTTGTAATATATGATAATAATATTAAGAAATATTACAATAAATAAATTATGACGATCGCTCCTACCCTTTTTAGCAAATCCAATCCAGCAGACACTAAGAGCCGCGTCACGGTAATTGGAGCCGGCATCGGCGGGCTGACAGCAGCCGCCCTGCTAGCCCGCAGAGGATACAAAGTGCTAGTCTTAGACCAGGCGATCGTCCCCGGAGGATGCGCTTCCACCTTCAAACGCAAAGGCTTTACCTTCGATGTCGGCGCCACGCAGGTTGCAGGATTGGAACCCGGAGGCATTCATCACCGAATTTTTTCAGAATTAGACATAGAACTCCCCGCCGCGACACCCTGCGACCCGGCTTGTGCGGTGTTTTTGCCGGGAGAAACCGCCCCGATTAGCGTGTGGCGAGATCCGCAAAAGTGGCAGGAAGAAAGACAGCGACAGTTTCCTGGAAGCGAACCTTTTTGGCAATTATTGTCTGCATTGTTCAATGCTAGCTGGAAATTTCAAGGGCGCGATCCAGTTTTACCGCCCAGAAACTTATGGGATTTCTGGCAATTAATTCAAGCAGTTCGCCCCGATACTCTAATTACTTTGCCTTTCACTTTTATGACAGTGGGAGATGCTTTGCAGCTTTGTGGATTGGGCGACAATTTGCGCTTGAAAACTTTTCTGGATTTGCAGTTAAAATTGTATTCTCAAGTTGATACCGAAGAAACGGCGCTACTTTACGCGGCGACGGCTTTAGGAGTTTCGCAAGAGCCGCAGGGATTGTATCATCTAGAAGGAAGTATGCAGGTATTGAGCGATCGACTGGTAGAGGCGATCGAACGAGACGGCGGCAAAGTCCTGTTGCGGCACACAGTTGAAAGTATTGTCATAGCAAATGGCAAAGCCACCGGTACAGTGATTCGCAATCAAAAAAGCGGCGAAGTTTGGACAGAAACAGCCGATCGCATTGTTGCCAACGTGACCGCGCAAAATCTAGTTAAATTGATGTCAAGCGAGCCGATCGTCGGCAATTTAACAGATAATTTATCCGTTAAATCAGATACTTCAGAGACAACAAACCAACTCCCAAATCAAATGGCAGGCTACAAATATCGAGTAGATAAATTGCCGCCCGCATCCGGTGCTTTCGTGATATATTTAGGAGTGCATGAAAGCGCAATTCCCGCAAATTGTCCGCCGCACCTTCAGTTTCTATACGATTACGACGGCGAGATTGGGGAGAATAATTCATTATTTGTTTCTGTCAGCCATCCGGGTGATGGCCGAGCACCGCAGGGAATGGCGACAATTATCGCTTCGTCATTTACTGATACTCGAATGTGGTGGAATTCCGTTGATTATGAAGGATTAAAGCAAAAATATACCGCAGGGGCGATCGCCCGTTTGAGCGAATATTTCAATTTGACGCCAGAGTCGATCGTACATCAAGAAGCCGCCACACCCCGCACCTTTGCCCGCTACACGGCGAGAGATAGAGGAGTTGTCGGCGGCATCGGTCAACGAATACCAACCTTCGGGCCCTTCGGATTTGCCAACCGCACACCAATTAAAAACTTGTGGTTAGTGGGCGACTCCACCCATCCCGGAGAAGGAACTGCCGGCGTTTCCTATTCTGCTTTAACAGTAGTGCGGCAAATGGAAGCCGCCTCTAAAATCTAAGAGGACACGGAAATGCAGTTTCCCTAGCGCAAAAAATAATTAATCGCCCTGGTGAAAGAGGACACGGCAATGCCGTTTCCCTACGCAAAAAATAATTAATCGCGCGAGAGATGTAACTATCGCGCGATTAAATTTAGGGAACAGTCAACAGTCAACAGTTAACAGTCAACAGTCAACAGTCAACAGTCAACAGTCAACCATCATTCCGGTTTCACTGGAATTGATATCAACTACATTCTCTAACTACTTGATAGAAATCTTTGCGCCCACAGCTTCAAGCTGTTTCTTCATGTCTTCAGCAGCTTCCTTAGCAATAGCTTCCTTAACTGCCTTCGGTGCAGCTTCTACCAAGTCTTTCGCTTCCTTCAGACCCAGACCGGTAATAGCCCGGACTTCTTTCAGAATTGCGATTTTCTTGTCAGCAGGAACTTCTTCAAGAATCACGCTGAACTCAGTTTGTACTTCTACTTCTTCAGCAGGGGCCGCAGCGCCGCCCCCCATCATCATCATGCCGCCTACAGGAGCAGCAGCGCTGACGCCGAAAGCTTCTTCAATTTGCTTGACCAATTCTGAAGCTTCGAGCAAAGTCAGAGACTTAAGTTTATCCAAGATTTCATCAGTTGCTGTAGACATTTTTTGAACTCCTAGTTCGATTGTAGATTTGGAATTTGAGATTTTCGATTGCTCATTAATTATTAGTCTCTCGTCTCCAATCATCAGTTTGTTTCTCAAAACTAACGACTCATAACTCACGACTAATTACTAATGACTTACGCAGATGCGCTTTCTGCTTCTGCTTCAGGTTGTGCTTGTGCTTCTACTTCTGCTTCTGCTTGAGGTTCTGCTTCAGGTTGTGCTTCTACTTCTGCGGAGTCGCCGTCTTTTTCAGCATAAGCTTTAAGACCGCGAGCGATCGAAGTAGGAACTTGATTGATACCCACAGCCAACTTGGTTGCGACACCGTTGATAGCGCCAGCAATTTGAGCCATGAGTTGTTCTTTCGACGGCAGATCGGCTAATGCTTTAACATCAGCTTCTCTCAGCACCCGTCCTTCCATCACGCCGCCGCGAAGTTCACTCTTCTTAGAAGCTTTTTGGAATTCTTGGTAAGCTTTAATCGCGCCGCCAATATCTTCTTGCACAAACAGAAACGCGGACGTACCAGTCAGCAATTCCTGTATCGGCTGCCAGGTTTCGTTGCCTTCAACAGCAATTCGCATCAGCGTGTTTTTTGCCACTTGGCAACTGCTGCCTTTCGGACGCAAACGCCGACGCAAATCTGTGATTTCAGCAACAGTTAAGCCCGTGTAGTCAATCACGATCGCCAGTTGAGATTCGCTCAAGGTTTGCTTGAGGTCTGCAATAATCTCATTTTTTACTGCTAAACTTTTGCCCATACTTATTTCACCTCCTTTTAGGATCGAAAACTGCCCACCAAAAACCCCGACCTTAGAGCCGGGGCAGAGAATTAAAAATTAACAAGTCAGAATTAAAAATAGAAAATTTCTAATCTTTGAGTCTTGAGTTTTTATTTCTTCAGCCTCGGCAGGAAATTAAGCGGTCGGCACCTGCGGTCTTCAGCTTATTGATTTTTGATTAGGCTATCACCAGAAGGCAGACATTAGCAGGGGTCTGGCGTAAGTCTTGTGAGAGATTTACACAGACAGCCGAAGCTGTCTTTTACCTACTGCCTTCTGCTTAATTCTTTCTACGCAGCATCAAGTTTGGTATCGCGCAGGGCACTGATATCGACTTCGATCGACGGGCCCATTGTTGCGGATACGTACAAACTGCGCCAGTAGCGACCTTTAGCACCAGAAGGACGGTTGCGATCAACAGTTTCTTGCAAAGCATGAAGGTTGACCAGCAAATCTTCCGCTGAGAAAGCTGCCTTGCCAAACATAACATGAACGATGCCAGTTCGATCGGCACGGAATTCTAGTTTACCACCTTTAAACTCGTTGATCGCCTGAGCAATGTCAGTCGTCACCGTGCCACCTTTCGGAGAAGGCATCAAACCGCGCGGGCCCAACAACCGACCCAATTTTGCCACCAACGGCATCACGTCTGGGGTAGCAATCAGGCAATCGAAGTCCATCATGCCCTTCTGAATTTCATCGATCAACTCTTCAGAACCAGCAATATCCGCGCCGGCATTCAGAGCTTCTTTAACTTTTTCGCCCTTAGCAATCACCGCAATTCTGACTACTTGACCAGTTCCTTTTGGTAGCGATACAGTTGTCCGCAACTGTTGGTCAGTATATTTCGGGTCAATTCCCAAACGGATGTGAGCTTCAGCAGATTCGCCAAACTTAGCGGTTGCTGTTTCTTTCAAAAGTTGCAGAGCTTCCAGCGGTAGATAAGGTCTCTCTTCAACTTTCTTTTGAAGTTCTTGCAGTCTTCGCGATACTTTCTTTGCCATTGTTATCTCCTGGGGTCAGTCGATTTTAGATTTTAGATTTTAGATTTTAGATTGAACTTATCAGCCAATCTTAAAATCTATCAGTTTTCGGTTACTAGCGAAGCTTTGCTTCTCCCCCTGAACCGATCGATTTTGGATTTTGGATTTTGGATTTTAGATTGAAGATTTGAGCTTCAACACTGGGAATTACCGATTGCCAACTGTCAACTGACAACTGACAACTGACTTTAATCCGCGATCGCCACGCCCATATTTTTAGCCGTTCCTGCCACAATTTTCATAGCAGCCTCAACATCATTAGCATTGAGGTCAGGCATTTTGGTTTCAGCGATTTCTCGTAACTGAGCCTGTGTAATCGTCCCTACTTGCTTGCGATTAGGTTCTCCCGAACCTTTAGCAATGCCAGCCGCTTTTTGAATCAAAACCGACGCCGGCGGAGTTTTGAGAATAAACGTAAAACTGCGGTCTTCAAAAACCGAAATTTCTACCGGAACCACCAGACCCGCTTGGTCTGCGGTTCTAGCATTGTACTCCTTGCAAAACATCATAATATTGACGCCGTGCTGACCCAAAGCTGGGCCGATCGGAGGAGCTGGGTTGGCTTTTCCCGCCGTAATCGCCAACTTAATTACTGCAACAACTTTCTTTGCCATTAGTTAGTTCTGTTTCTGAACCTGATTGAACTCCAATTCTACAGGCGTATCGCGCCCAAAAATCGAGAGTAAAACTTTGAGCTTGTTTCGTTCCGGGCTAACTTCAATCACATCACCTTCAAAATCCTTAAACGGCCCGGAAAGTACCACAACGTGGTCTCCAGCAGACATCGATACTTTGACAACTGGTTCTGATTCCTGAGCGTTTCTGAAGATCCGTTCTACTTCCGAATGACTCAGAGGTAGCGGTTTGACGTGACCCCTGCCGCGCCCGTAGCGGCGTTTCTGCTCTGCCCCGACAAAATTAATTACATTCGGGGTATTCTTGATCACCTGCCACGTATCCTCGTCCATAAACATACGGATGAGTACGTAGCCGGGAAAGATTTTTTCATCTGACTGCCGCCTGGAACCGTCTTTGCCGACTTTGATCGCCGGAGTTTGCGGAATTTCGACTTGAACGATGCGATCGGCAACATCCAAAGTTTGAATCCGCTGCTGCAAGTTTGCCTTCACGCGCTTTTCGCAGCCAGAGGCAACTTGAACAGCATACCAGCGAGCATCAATCTCCGGCACCTCTGGCGATGCTGCCTGTCCCGTCGCTTCTGTGGAATACTCAGATTCTTCTGATGCAAAAGTCATGGCCCAAACACCTTTCCCGCGCCCCAGTTAAAGAAATTGTCCACCAAATAGATCAGGCTTGCTGAGAGGATTACCATCAAAAGCACGGCCAAAGACTCGCTGATTAGCTGCTGCCTGCTGGGCCAAACCACTTTGTCGAGTTCTTCTCTAGTTTCCTTAAAAAAACCCGCAGGGTTAAACCCAGGCGCCGTTATTTCTTGAGTTTCTTGAGCTTCGTCTTTTTTCGCCACGATTCAATCCCCCTTGCGATTTTAGATTTTAGGTTTTAGATTTTAGATGGTGTGAGTGGCCCGCGGCTCTCAGATTTTGTGACACTAACCACTTACGCCCAAGTCCCAAATCTCTAATCTAAAGCCACGACTTTTTTACAAGCCCAACCAATCAACGGCGTAAATCCCGATCGCCGCAACCGACGATCGAGAAGCCACACCGAGCATTTGTTGATGGCATTTTTTGCGAACCGCCCACAAAAATTAATTCTACCCGAAAGTTTGCGGTTTTGACTGTTGCCAGCCAATAATCCGGGCGCTTTCGGGCAGAATTTAAAGTTTGGTGATTCAGCGCGCCCTGGAGGACTTGAACCCCCGACATCAGGTTTTGGAGACCTGCGTTCTACCAACTGAACTAAGAGCGCACAGGTGAGGTTGCTGAAATTCGCTTAACCTCTAGATTTCTATTTTAACACAGTGCGCTCGTAAATGGAAAACTTTTTTTTGATTTTTTTCAATTTCCCATGAACCATGAACCAAGGGAAAGCTGGGTGCATTCCTACAGGGAGCGATCGAACCGCTGTTTGACGCGAGTAGCTTTGCCCACCCGATCGCGCAGGTAGTAAAGTTTTGCTCTGCGGACTTTCCCGCGGCGCATCACTTGGATCGTGGCGATGCGGGGCGAGTGAATCAAAAACACCCGTTCCACTCCGACGCCCTGAAACACGCGGCGGACGGTGATTGTTTCATTAATCCCGCCGTTGCGCATGGCAATCACAGTCCCTTCGTAGGGCTGAACCCGTTCTTTGTTACCCTCTTTAATTTTCACGCCGACTCGCACTGTGTCGCCCACGTAAATTTCGGGGAGTTGTTTATTAAGTTCTTGCTTGACTCTATTTATTTCTTCCGTTTCGATAGAACGGATTATTTCTGCGCCTTTCATGGGATTTACCAAAACTCACAATCCCTTATCATATATCGAAATGCCCCTTTTATGTCAAAAAAATTCTATGTTAGATAGCTCTGGGGTCGTATTTCTGCAACTGGGGGCAATGGCTGCACTGGCCTTGTACGTCGCCGCCAACTTGGGGGCAAACGATGTCGCTAACTCGATGGGGACATCCGTAGGCTCGAAGGCGCTAACGCTGCGGCAGGCAATAATTGTTGCAGGCATACTGGAATTTTCCGGCGCAGTGCTGTTCGGCCAAGGAGTTTCCGAAACTCTGGCAACAGGAGTTGTGAATGCACAAGTGTTCGCGGCCAAACCGCAAGTATTTTTAATCGGGATGGTGTCAGTGCTGATAGCTTGCGGGATCTGGCTGCAAATCGCTACCAGTCGAGGTTTGCCGGTTTCTTCATCCCATGCAGTGGTGGGCGCGATCGCGGGTTTTAGCTGTGTTGCAGCCGGAATTAATGCAGTTGATTGGCGAACCATCGGCACGATCTCCCTAACTTGGGTGGCGACACCGATCGCCAGCGGTGCTTTAGCAGCGCTATTTTACAGTGGGGTGAAATATTGGATTCTCGATCGGCCAGATCCTCTATTTCAACTGCGCGAGTGGATACCTTGGCTGAGTGCAGCAATGCTGAGCGTATTTGGGATAATTGTACTGCCGTCTGTTGTGAATGTCGCTTTGGTGCAGACAGGGGCGATCGCCGCCGCGCACGATCGATTTGGCTGGAATCTTCCCATTCACGATATTGTCATTGGCATCGGGAGTATTGGGGCGATCGGCCTGACACTCAATAGCTGGAAAAAATTAGAATCAGTTGAGAAGGAAGAAGGAAGAAGGAAGAAGGAAGAAGGAAGTTCGGCAACGGATTCTGTAACGGATGTAACGGATGTAACGGATGTAACGGATGTCAGGAAGAAGGAAGAAGGAAGAAGTACAAACACAAACTCTCCCACTCTCCCACTCTCCCCCCCTCCCACTCTCCCCCCCTCCGAAACTCCGAAACTGGGCCACTCTCTCGTCGAGCAACAAATGGCGAGATTTCAAGTCTTGAGCGCCTGTTTTGTAGCATTTTCCCACGGTTCCAACGACGTAGGAAATGCAGTTGCTCCCCTAGCTGCGATCGCCTACATCCGGCGCACAGGTTCCTTTCCCTCAGAGGATTTCAGCGTGCCCCTGTGGATTTTAGTCGTCGGAGGCACAGGAATAGTCATCGGTTTAGCCATCTGGGGCAAAAATGTAATTGCCACAGTCGGCGAAAAGATCATCGAGCTCCAACCCAGTGGCGGATTTTGCGCGGAATTAGCCACAGCCACCACAGTCTTGCTAGCATCCCGCTTCGGTTTGCCAGTTTCCACATCCCACGCTTTAGTGGGTGCAGTCGTCGGAGTCGGGCTGATCAAAGCTTGGAAAACAGTACGCTTGCAAACTTTGCTGTCAATTGGTTCGGCTTGGCTGGTGACAATTCCGATCGCAGCAGGTTTGGCTGCTATCATCTTCAGCATCGCGCAATCCATTGGGCAATTTTAGATTTTAGATTGAGGCATTTCAGAACAGTCAACAGTCAACTGTTAACTAATCTTTCTGATTGCCTCCGTTGGGATAAACTCTCGAAGGCAAAAGCTGCCAACCCGCAGCATCTGCACCCCAGTTGCGAAAAATCTTCACTGAAGCGAAAATTTTAGCGAAACGCCAATTATAGCCCAATACGGTTCAGTTAACGCTATGCAGTGCTTAAAATAATAAATACAGCAGCATTCATTATGATTCCAGTACCTCTGTGTTTAACTTGTTTAGACCGAAATTGTGAAACAGGCTTTTTCACAACTCTTGGGTTGTTTCTCGCTCACTCTTTCCGGTATAATTTTATCGATAACTTCCCCAGTTAACCCACTCAAAAAAAGGGAAGTTCTTGTGGTTGTAACCGCTGAAATTTGGGGAGCGCATGACGAACAACTCGTAATGTAAAGAGTAAAAGAAAGACGCGGCGTTGCTGAATTAGGGTACGATCAATTGAGAGTGCGATCGCCCAAAAATAACACTTCACAAAACGAATAGCTTATGCAATGTCCTGAATGTCAGTCAACTCATGTTAATAAAAATTGTCATAAAAAAGGTAAACAAAATTATATTTGTGTCGGCGGTAGACTATTTATAGATTGCTATCAACCTCATAAAGGTTACTCGCTCAGATGTGAAACGTGAATGTCTGAAAATGTATGTCAATGGTATGGGTTTTGGAGCAATTGAGAGAGTCAAAAATGTGCATCATACAACAATAATTAATTGGTAAAACAAGTAGGAAAACTCCTGCCATATTTTTATGACCCCGAGACAATTCCCGAAGTGGGAGAATTAGATGAATTAGAAACATTTGTCGGCTCAAAAAAAACAAAATTTGGCGAGCGACGGCGGTAGACCACTTTAAACCAGGTATTTTAGGATGGGTATTAGGCGATCGTGCGTGGTAAAAGCTTTGAACCACTTTGGAATCTTGTTAATAAATGGAAATGCTATTTTTATGTGACAGATGGCTGGAAAGTTTACCCTAACTTTATTGCCGATGAAGATCAAATCCCACCGCAAAACCTATATGACTTGCAGTTGAAGGCTAAAATACAAGATTAAGACATTATTTACGTCGTTTAAAACGAAAAACTCTTTGTTATTCTAAATCAGGCAACAAGTTGCTTAGACATTCCATTCAATTATTAATTCACTACCTAAAATTTGGAGGTGTTCCAATTCCATATCAAAATCAAAGAAATTATTTGGTCGTGTGCGATCGCCGGCGTTGCTTAGTCATACCTTAATTCAGCAACGCCGAAAAGCATTACAAGCTATCCGATCGACGGGCGTGAGCTGTACCGCTTCACAGCTTTAAACATCTCGCAATAATATTTCGTTGTATTTCAGATGTGCCGGAGTACAGGATGCTCCCAACTGAATCGCGCAGATCGCGCTCAATCTCGTGTTCGGTCAGGTAACCATAGCCCCCGAACACACGGATTGCGTCTAGAGATGACTGCACGTAACTCTCAGAAACATGAACCTTGGCTATAGCTGATTCCATTAGCGAGGGCAGGTTTTTTTCCTTCAAGTATCCGATCCGGTAAACCAGCGGACGACAGGTCTCCAAGCGAATCTTCATTTCTACAATCAGATTGGCTACCGACTGAAACTTGCCAATCGATTGACCAAACTGCTTGCGCTTGCGGGCATGGTCAATACATCTTTCCAACTGCCACTTCATGTGACCCAGGCAGGTGGCGAGGATGCAACCACGCTCCCACTCCATAGAACATTCAAAGAGTTCCACTCCTCGACCTTCGCGTCCGACCCGATTTGTGCATGGGATTTTACAGTCGTTAAACGTCACTTTTCCCATCAGTGCCGTTCGCAGTCCCATCTTTTCGATACTAGAGCTAACGCTTAATCCTGGGGTATTGCGATCGATAATGAAAGCCGTAATTCCCATCAGACCGAGTTCCGGCTTGAGGGTCGCATAAGCTACAAACATATCTGCTACAGGAGCGTTGGTAACGAACATCTTCGTGCCGTTGAGCACGTAATGGTCTCCATTGAGCTCCGCACGAGTTTTCATCGCAAAGATATCAGAACCAGCATCAGGTTCCGACGCAGCATTTGCTCCAATCAGCGTGCCATCAGACAAAGATTTGAGATACTTCTGCTTCTGCAAATCGGTCCCGTAGAGCAGAATTGGTATTGAGGTCGTCCACAGGTGAGCATTTAATGAGAAAAGTAAACCTTGGTCACGACAACCGTAACCGAGTGCCTCCATCACAGCGATTACATCGGTTATAGGAAATCCCATGCCGCCGTACTCTTCGGGAATGGGCATTCTTAGTAATCCAAAATCAGCACAGCGCTGCCATGCTTCGCGGCTGAAATGTCCTTCAGCGTCACGCACAATCAAATCGCTATCGAGTTCTGAGTGGGCGAATCGGATGGCATCGTCTTGCAGCTTCTGCTGCTGTTGGGATAACTCTAAGTCCATTTAATTTCCTTCCTGCGATGACTGAGCGAGAGCCTGATAATCGATCTTGTCCGTTGATGTCCTGGGAAGGCGATCGCAGAAAATGAACCTGTCTGGAATCATGTAGGACGGCAACAAGTCGGCACAAAATGATTTCATTTGGATTACGGAAGGACGCTCTTGAGTTGCCGAGGCAACATAGGTTAGAATCTTCACACCGTCTGGTTCGGAACGAGCGATCGCCGCTACCTCTGTCAACTGCTCGTGGCAATACAGCGCCTTCTCAATCTCTCCTAGCTCGATACGATAACCCCGACGCTTAACCATCCGATCGCGCCGACCGATGTAAATATAGCCAGCCTCTGGCTCAAAACGTACCACATCACCTGTGTTGTACCAACGCCGTTCAGATCTCTCGATGAACCGAGTTGCATCCTCTTCCGGACGATTCCAATAGCCAGCACAGACAGAAGGCCCTGCAATATACAGAAGACCTTCACCCCCATCATTGACTAACTTGCCACTTTCGTCGAGTACCATTGCCTCGCAGTGGGAACAGGGATGTCCAATGGGGTAGGGTTTGCTCCGCTCTTGGGGGATTGGGGTCTCAATTTTGGCTGCCGTACAGACGTTGGTTTCAGTCGGTCCGTAGAGGTTGTAGTAGGTTGGATCGGTCCACAAGTTCGTCAGGCCTCGCAGGTGCTTGACTGGAAAGACTTCGCCTGCAAATAGGACAAGACGCACAGACCTAGCATCGACGCTTTCCAGCTTGCCAAATTGAACCATCATCGCCAATATTGACGGAGCCGAATACCATACAGTAATTCTTCTCTCGGCTATGAACTGTGCAAGCTGTCTAGGATTTTGACCTACGTCTTCAGCGATCAGGTGCAATGAAGATCCATGCTTAAGCGAGACGTACAAGTCGAGGACCGATAAGTCAAAGTGAAAGGGTGCGTGACTGGAAAATCGATCCTCCGGCACGGGTTGGAATGTTTCGGAACACCAATCTACAAAGGCGCAGGCGTTGGAGTGGGTGAGCATCACGCCTTTGGGCTTTCCTGTAGAGCCGGAGGTGTATAAGATGTAAGCCAGGTCATCCTTGGTGCGTTCTGTTGCCTTGCTAGGCAAGGGGTCTTGCAACAGCACTTCCTTCCATCTCGTGCATTCCTCCTCCCTATTTGCCTCGTCACCGCTATAAGGAACAGAAACCACCGTGTCAGGTAATAAGTTGCCACCCGCTGCGGCTTTTAGTGGCTTGACTAGCCGACCGTCGAGGAAGAGGGCTTTAACGTTGCAGTCAGCGAGTATCGTGTAGTTGCGTTCCACGGGAGATGTCCAGTCGGCGGGGACATAGGCAGCTCGGCATTTGAAGATGCCGAACATAATTGCTACTGCCTCGATACTCTTGGGCAGGATTATCCCGACGCGATCGCCCGCCCCAATCCCTCTGCTGGATAAGAAACTCGCGACCACTGCGGCTAGGGAGTTCAATTCTAGATAAGTTAGACACCGTCCGTCTGGTCCAACAATCGCAGTCCGGTTGGGAAACCTATCAACGCTAGCTTCGATGTAATCAGCTAGGTGAACACCTTGTTTTGAGCCTGGCATAAAACCCTCACTGCTTTTGCTGCTTCTGGAGCTTTCTCTCAATGAAAGCAACCAACCCATTAAGCGTACCGAAGTTGCTGTCATCAGCCTCCATAGCTCCCACCTCAATGTCCCACTCGGACTCAATGAAGTTGACCATTTGGACTGTTCCTAGGGAGTCTAGTATTCCCTTACGCAGCGGAGTGTCATCTTTCAAATTTTCTTCCGACTCATCCACCAGCATTTCGCTCAGGATGAACTGCCTTATCTTTGTTTTGATATCTGTCCCTACTGTTTCCATAATCATCCCGATTAGTTTTTAGTGAATCTGTGAGTTGAGCGACGTTCAAATTTTCGTTTCAAGCAGCTTCTGAATCGAAGCGACTATACTATTTATCGTCCTGAAATTGATTTCATCAGCTGCAAAATATCCCAACTCGATGGGGTGCATCCCGCTTTTGCAAATGTATTCCCTGAAGTAATAGTGGAACGAGGTTTATAACCTTGCTTAAACTATGTACTTGCAAATTTGGGATGCACCCTTGCGATCCTCTGAAGACTAATTAGGCAATCGCATTATCAATTAACTCCTGAACTCACAGCCGGAAAAATCATAGATACATCTGTGTTACACGGGTTGTGGAATTCTTCGCGGTTGATGACGTAGTCTCTGTAAAAGTCAAATTGACGGGGCTCGGCCAAGAGGTTTAGATATTTATGATATTTCTCATTGTTCTCGAAGAAATCCCCTGCCAGCATGTAGTGCCCCGCCGCCATTCCATCTTCATGTTCTTTCTGTTTGCTCTGAAACAATGAGCCAGCCTCAGCAAAGGAAATTGCATGAGGATTGTAAAAGAGGTTTATAAGTCGGTAGACCAAATCGTAAGCACCATTAATTGTTTTGTAGACCTGTTCGAGAGGTGCGTTATCATCCAAATTATTTGAAGCCAGCATTTCATCAAGGGCATTAGCTACCAGACTCCCGCTCTTCATTGAAAGGTAAACCCCACTAGAGAAGATAGGGTCTATAAAGCGACCAGCATCTCCCACCAGAGCGTACCTTGCACCAAATTTCTTTTCACTATAGTAGGAATAATCTCCCTCAACTTGTATAGGCATTGCAATCTTGGCATCATCAAGCAAATTCCTGGCAAACTCCGAAGACATCAACTCTTGTAAGTAAAGTGCTGTTGCCCAGTCTTGACTGTTGCCGAATACTTCCTGTTTCTGGTGGCGCAGGTAAGAGGTGTCCATCACCACCCCGGTAGTAACTTGATTCAGACCGAGGGGGAATATCCAACTCCATCCCCGCTTTTCACCGCCCAGATACATAATCAGCGAGGCTCCTTCTTCTAGTCCGCCTTTGAGGCTTTTAACGTTTTTCCAATGAGTCCACAAAGCGGTTCTTTCAAACTCTTTGTGCGGTTTTCGCCACCCGTTTTTGGTTGCCAGAAAACTAGACCGCCCACTGGCATCAATCAAAAAACGGGCACGGTACATTTCCTCTTCACCATTCGCCCCGCTGGCATACACCTGAAACGTGTCACCATCGCTATCGAAATCGACCTTGCGAACCCTAGTTTGTTCCTTGACTGTTACCCCACACTTGCGAGAATTTTCTAATAAAATGGTATCAAATTCGCTCCGCTCCACTTGAAATGAAAGGTAGCTCTCATCTTTGATGACGTGATTAAAGCACCAGTTGGTAGAGGTCTTGCCGTCACTACTGATAAAGCGAACGGTGGGTTTACGCACGAACCGCTTCTTCATTTGATCGAGAACGCCAAGCTCTTGAAAAAGAGAGTAGCAAAAGGGAAGTAGGGACTCGCCTACATGAATACGCGGAAACTTTTCTTTTTCCAATACGGTTACACTATGCCCCTTCTTGGCTAAATAAGAAGCTACTGTCGAACCGGCAGGACCGCCACCAATGACCACTACATCTTGTATATCTTTCATAATCGGCACAAATTCTACTTCTTTGTTTTTTGCGAAACGATGAATCGAGGAACATTTAAAATTTCATTCGCAGCTTATTTTGAATGAAAGCCAGGGTTGAGTGACACCAATTTGGTACCGTCAGCTTTCTAATCCTTAGATTAAGCTCTCGATCAGTTCGGACTTCATTCTCCGACTCTCAAACTCCGCTATATTGTTCGGTACCCCTTGCGGCATAGAACCGAGTTTGACATCTCCCCAGCGCATCACTGCTGCGGCTGCTTGTGATTGACCAGCAAACATATAGATGAGAACGAGGTCGCCTGGGTGAAGCTTACCGAGACGTGCTGCATGATGCAGGGTTATTGGCGTAATGGCAGAACTAATGTTTCCGTACCAGGGATAGATATCGATGGTACGTTCGGGAGAGATGCCAAGGACTTTGGCTGAGAAGTCGGCGATCCAAGCGGTGGCAGTGTGAAAGGCGAAGAACTTGATGTCCTCCATGTTCACTTTAGCAGCCTCCAGGGCTCCCTGTGTGCATCGGCGCAGGTACGAACCATGCGTTGCGCGGATGGCTTGCAGTGTGTTGTTTGTTGTCAGCAAGCTGATCTTGCTGCCCCCCACGGTGCTGCCCGTGGGATCGGGGAGAGTTGTTATTGCCCATGCCCCGCATGTCTCGCCAGTATGGATGGTTTTACAGCCCAAGAGACCGTAGCCCGCTTTTTCCTGGCCAACAATAAACGCACTCGCACCATCACCAGTTATCCGAGAAGAAGCATCTAGCTCCTCTATCCCTCGCGAGAAGTTGCAGGCGGCTACGACCAACACGTTACGTGCCTGACCCGATTGCACGAAAGCACAGGCACTCAGGAGTGCAGCTACGCTTCCGCCACAATATGCGTCAATAGTAAATGCACCCCCCTGGTAGTCCAGTTCTTTGGTGATTTCTTTGGCGATGAAGCCTGCGTCTCCTCCACCGATGCGATCGGGGAACATAGAAGTGGAGAGCAGAAGGTCGATTTCTGTAGGAGGGATATTGGCTACCTCAATTGCCTGTCGAGCTGCTCTCACCGCAAGGCTCGTTGTCGTCTCACCCGCTTTGAGTACCCTTCGCTCTATAGCTCCATGAAAGGGATCGTCAAGGTAGGGAGCCATCGTAGCATCAAAAAGCAGTTTGTCGGTTTTCCTGGATAGTTTAACCTCTTGGGCTTTATGCCCGTTAGCATTTGCTTTCTTGTTCAACCATCTCTGCTGTGCTTGTGCAATATCGGGATATTTCTGACACCAATAGTCGTTGGTGCGTACTTCGTCCGGCAATACTACAGCGAGAGCGCGAATACCTGCTGCTATCATAAATACTTAAGAAGTAAAAAAACGGGTTGGAGTTCCTTGCCTGTAAGATAGCCTAGAAGTTTGTGCCAGATGTGGTTTTTGTCCTGCAACATTGCTAAATTCAAATAACTGATGAAAACATCCCCGATTGGAGATGTTTTCACTTGATGACTAACAAGTATCCCCGGCAAGGGAATTGCTCTGTCCAGTAGTGCGTTGCATAGGTTTACTAACAGCCTGACAGTTCTCAAGCTTGTGGAAATCCTTAGCCTAATTACAGGGTTCCCTAAGCGTTGGGACTAGGTTTGGACTGCCGAAGCTGCCTATTAGCGTGGAGCTTCTCTCCAGTGATACGGCTCCAGCCGGAAATCAGAGCAATTCACCCAAGCAATTTTTGGGACTTTTGTTAACTAACAGGACCGTAAAACCAATTGGCGGGTGCTTCTGTATCGTCACTTGCGTAATAGTCATACAAGTTTTTGGCAAATTCATCTCGGGAGATGGAACCATTCTTGTCCGTATCAAGATGGGAAAAAGCTGTCTTAGCGTCTGCTTCGGAAATCCCTACTGCTGTCAAGAAAGCAGAAAACTCTTTTTCATCAATGCTTCCGCCGCCATCAAAATCAATGGCATCATAAAGCACCTTATTTAAGTCCGTACCCATGTTGGCTGCGTTAGGCGACCCGAAAAAACGTTCGGTTGCCTCAAGGTATTCCTCCAGAACTACTTTATTGTCACCATCCCCATCAGCGGGTTTGAAATAACCATCCCATATGGCACGATAAGCAGACGTGAGTTTGTCATGCTCTGGAGAACCTGAATTAACACCCAGGTTTTGAGCGACCTTTTGAGCTATTTTGTCAAAGTCGGATGCTTCTACAACTCCATCATTAGATGAGTCGTATTTCTTGAACGCCAAGGAAATCTTTTTTGTTTGAAATTCGGACAGTGCCATAGCTATAGTCCTGAGTTTTTGAGTAAATAAGAATTGAGCTTAAAATCAATTGACTGCCAAGTCAATCACCTGTTACATATCTTAATAGCAGATGTGGAAAAAGCCGTCCTAGAAGGACGGAGTTTTAAACCAATACGGTTCAGTTAAGGCTCAAATAGTAGTGGTAAATTAAGTATTGTGCCTCAGTCCGCGTGGCTGGTGGTAAAGAAAGCTCTCAAACACCTGAAATTTCATTCATGGCGGGCGCTCGCTCGCTCGATCAGCTTTTTTTTCAACCGCGATCGACAATAAATTGGGTTATTGCCGATCGTCAGTCGCGATCTCCCAAAATTTCAGCGGTTACAATCACAAGAACTTCTCTTTTTTTGAGTTAGTTGACTTGGGAAATTATTGACCAAGTTCTACCTGAAAGGGTTCAGAGAAATAACCCAAGAGTTGTGAAAAAGCCTGTCTCAAAATTTCGCAAGGGAACAAGTTAAACACAGAGGTACTGGAATAATAATGAATCCTTCTGTATTTATTATTTTAAGCAGTGCATAGCCTTAACTGAACCGTATTGAATTATAGCCACGCTTCCAGTCAGCGGGCCACTGGGCGGTTTCGTTAGCAGCTTGCAAAGCTCTGACTTCACCTTCGAGTGCTGCGGCGTGGCGCTGCATGATAATTTCTAGTTGCAAAAAGTGTTCTTCGGGCGATCGCAATTTTTTTACATCCTAACTACAAACGTGATAAAGCGTATTCCTGTACCGTAGGGACACGGCATTGCCGTGTCCCTTTAGTCTCATAAAACTCTGAGGACTTTAGTCCTCACTACAAACGTGATAAAGATTATTTTATTCCACGCACAATAACCCGGGTAAATCAATCACTTAATTCCCGCTCCAAGCAATGCTTTAGCTGTTGAGCCAGCACCTCGACCCCTGGCTTTCTCAACATAGTAAGATGATTCCCAGGAACCCTAATCACCTCTACTTTTTGGGTCGTTAATTCGCTCCAGCCAAGAGTCGGATCTTGATGACTCATGCTTAGCTGTTCCCTCGATCTAAACAGAGTAATTCGCTGCGGATAAATTTTCGGTACATAGCTGAGAGTTGCTTGACTGTTAGCCTGAAATACAGTAAACATCGAGGGAATTGCCAGCTCGCGCCAGTTGTGTTTTTTTGACTCCTGAGATAGGATACTAACCATAACAGCCTGTTTCCAGTTCCAGCGATGCAAAAAATTAGCTGCCAAATTAAGCATCTTATTTAATTTCGGAAATTTGGCCACAATACCGCCACTTTGAACATTTTCCGCAGCAGCCACCAAGCGAAAATAATCTACTACAAAAGGCCAGATAGAGCGCGAAACAGTAGTCAGAATAAACTTGCAACCGTCCCAAAAAGAAGGTTTGTTAGCAGAAACCGGCGCTAAAGTATCCAGCACAGCAAGTAAAGCCACTTCATCCCCCGCTGCGAGCAACTGTTGAGCCATCTCAAAAGCAACCAAACCTCCAAAAGACCAGCCTCCTAAAAAATAAGGCCCTTTTGGTTGAACGGTACGCAAGGCTGCGATGTAGTCAGCCGCCATGTCTTCAATGCTAGTTAACGGAGAACTTTCGCCGTCAATACCCTTTGGTTGCAGCCCGTAAAACGGTTGATTTTCTCCTAGCTGAAACGCTAACTCGCAATAAGGAAATACCACGCCAAAGATGGGATGGACGCAGAAGAACGGGGGATTTTTACCGCGAGGCTTAATTGCAACTAAAGGCGACCATTCCAGAGTATTTGTTCCTGAATACAGCGAATCGGCTAAACCTTCAATTGTCGGATTTAAAAAAAGAGCAGACAGCGGCAATTCGCGCTGAAATTGCTGGTTAATCTCATTGATGAGGCGGATTGCCAGCAGGGAATCTCCACCCAAATCGAAGAAGTTATCGCGAATGCCAACGCACTCTGCGTTGAGGATTGTGGCCCAAATTTGCGCGAGGGTTGACTCGGTTGGCGTGCGAGGTGCAATGCAGCTTTTATCTATTGAATTGCTAGTTAGAGTTCCGGGTACAGGTAGGCGCAGGCGGTCGATTTTGCCATTCGGAGTTAGGGGCAGAAAATCCATCGCCACAAAAGCACTGGGAATCATGTAATTGGGCAGTTGTTGTTTGAGGAAATTGCGTATTTCCCCGGGATTAAGCGTCTGATTGTGATTGGGGACGACATAAGCAACTAGGCGTTTGTTACCAGACAAATCATCCACAGCAACCGCCGCTGTTTCTTTGACTGCTGGATGCTGAACCAGCAGCGCTTCAATTTCTCCCAATTCTATTCGATAACCGCGAATTTTTACCTGTTCGTCTGTGCGGCCTAAAAACTCAATATTGCCGTCGGGAAAATAGCGCGCTAAGTCACCAGTTTTATAAATTCGTTCTCCTGCTTTCTGGCTAAACGGATTAGCAATAAATCGCTGGGCGGTTAATTCGGGGCGGTTCAGGTAGCCTCGCGCCAATCCGCTGCCGCCGATGTACAATTCACCCGGAATTCCAACGGGTACAGGCTGTAAATTTTTATCTAAAATATAGAGTTGAGTGTTAGCTATTGGGCGGCCGATTGGCGGTTTTTTGCGTGAAGCGAAGCTATCCCGCAGGGAATCGCCAATTTCGGCCAAACTTGACCATACTGTCGCTTCTGTAGGGCCGTAAGCGTTAAAAAATCTGCGCCTGGAAGCCCAGCGTTTAACAATATCCGGAGAACAAGATTCGCCAGCACAGATGATTGTTTGCAGTGCGGGAAGTTCGGTGTTTGGAAGGACAGCTAGCAGCGAGGGCGGGAGGGTAGCGTGGGTAATAGCATTGTCCTGCAAAAATTGGATTAATGTTTGTCCTGGCAACAAAGATTCTTTCTTGGCACAGTAAAGTGTTGCTCCGGTTCCCAAGGCCATGACAATCTCAAAGATTGAGGCATCAAAACTCAGGGATGCGAATTGCAAAATGCGGTGATTTGAGTTTAAGTTAAAAGCTTCTATTTGAGCTATGGCTAAGTTGTAGAGTCCCCGATGTTCGATTAAAACGCCTTTGGGTTTTCCGGTTGAACCAGATGTGTAAATGACGTAGGCTAGGTTTTCTGGTAGGATATTTGTAGTTGGATTTTTAGAGCTTTGTTGGGCGATAATTTCTCTGTCGGAGTCCAAACACACTACTGAAAAAAGTCCGAAATTTTCCGGCTGCGTCAAGTTTTTTGCTAAGTGCTGCTGAGTTACCAAAATCGACACCTGAGCATCTTCTAACATGAAGTTAAGGCGCTCTTGAGGATAAGTTGGATCTAAAGGAAGGTAGGCTGCGCCTGCTTTGATAATGCCTAGCAATCCGACGATCGCATCTAAGGAACGTTCTACACAAAGGCCCACTAAAACTTCTGGTGCTGCTCCCAATTGCTGCAAGTAACGTGCAAGTTGGTTGGCTCGGCTGTTGAGTTGGCGGTAGGTTAACTGCTGGTTTTCAAAGACGGCGGCTACAGCATCGGGCGATCGCTCGACTCGCTCTTCAAATAGCTGATGGAAACACTGGTTTTTCGGATAATCTCTCTGAGTGTCATTCCAATCGATTAATAATTGCTGGTATTCTGGCGCTGTCAGCAAAGCCAAGTCGCTGAGGTGCTGTTTGGGATTGGCAACAATGGCTTCGAGCAGCGTTTGGAAATGTCCCGCCATGCGCGCAATTGTGCCGCTATCAAATAAATCTGTGCTGTAAACAAATTGCCCTTGAATACTTCCTGCATTTTCCCACAAGTGGCACTCTAAATCGAGCTTGGCGGTTCCTGCGTCAAAGTCGATCGCCTCTCCAGCGATTCCCGGCAATTCTAGCGCTGCTACAGGAGTGTTTTGCAGGCTGAAACTAATTTGAAATAGGGGGTTGCGGCTCAACTCGCGATCGGGGTGCAATTCCTCAACCAACTTCTCGAAGGGCAAATCTTGGTGGGCGTAGGCTACCATTGCCACGTTTTTTACGCGATGCAATAGTTCCCGAAAAGTTGGATTTCCAGACAAATCTGCACGCAGCACTAAACTGTTGACAAAAAAACCGATTAATGCTTCTATTTCGCTCAGGTTACGATTGGCGATCGGCGTTCCTACTGCAATATCTACTTGTCCTGTATAGCGGTACAGCAAAGTTTGAAAAGCGGCTAGTAGAGTGATAAATAAAGTCGCGCTTTCTTGCTGGCTCAATGACTTTAGCGCCTCGCTCAAAGCAGGTGATAGTGTTATAAATTGTTTGGCGCCGCGGTAGGATGGAACGGCTGGTCTTTGCCTGTCTGTTGGTAGATTGAGTGTGGTAATTCCGTTTAACTGCTGCCGCCAATAAGCTAACTGGGTTTCTAATACTTCCCCCTGCAACCATTGGTGCTGCCACTCTGCAAAGTCGGCGTACTGCACGGGCAGTGCTGGTAAGTGCGATTCCCTTCGGGATAGCTTCGCTTCACGCTCATTTTTTACAAATGCTGTGTAGAGCGTTCCCAGCTCTCGAATTAGCACTCCAATCGACCAACCATCAGCCACAATATGATGTAAATTCAGCAACAATATATGTTCTGTTTCACTGAGTTGTAGCAGCGTTACTTTGAATAACGGCCCGACGGCTAAATCGAAAGGGCATTGCGCTGCATCGGTTGCGAGTTGCAGCGCTGCGGTTTCCTGCTGATTTGGCGAGAGATTTTGTAAGTCGATTGTAGGGAGGGGTACTGTTAAAATCGGAGCAATAATTTGTACGAGTTCCCCTTCCAAAAACGTAAAAGTGGTGCGTAAAGTTTCGTGCCGCTGCACAATTTCGTTGAAGGTTTGCTCTAAGGATCTTAAGTTGAGGGAACCTGTTAAGCGGAGCGCTGTTGAGACATTATAGAAAGGATTGCCCGGTGCTAATTGATTGAGGAACCAAAGCCGCTGCTGGGCAAAGGATGCCGGGAAGACGAAAACTTCTGTTTCTTGCTCGAAATTTAGTTTGTTCTCATCAGTTTTGGGGCAGTTGTTTTCGATGTTGTGGCTCATTAGCGATCTAAACTCACTCATAATTAATTTTGCCCAAATTCAGATAATCTCCAAACTATTTTTAATTTTTTTTATAAATGTTTCTAACTCTTCAATGGTATATGTATGTAAATTGTGCTCGTACATATAATGACCCAACTGACTGATAATGTTACCAAAAGGCAAAAATGTGCTAATTTTTTTTAATTCCTTCCTCTGTTGTCTGTACTCAGCCTTAGACATATTTTCTTGATGCTTTCGACGCTGCAATTCTAAATATTGATAATTATATTCTGCTTCTTCTCTGACGAGACGATGTGCATCGCGTCGAAGTCGATCGCATAATTTGTGTGCCCTCAAAAAGTCTTCATCATTTGGCGAGTTGCAACCAAATTTCCCCAACACATCCACGACAGCCCACCGAGTTGTGTACCGATCGCTGACTGCCATACTGTCAATTATATCCCAGGGATTATTGATGCCCAGCCAAAATAACTCTCCTATAAGTCTCGGCAGTAAAATGGGGTCTCGATCGCGGAGTTGATAAAAGGCATTAAGCATTACTGGTATGCTGTCGTAGCTGCATATTTTTCCTAGTGTATAAACTGCGTCTTTGCGGATGAAATGGTTATCCGCAAAAAGCAAATTTTCAATTTCTGGGATAATAGCTGACTTTAGCTGGCTTTCCCAAGATTGTCGGCACGTATGATTTTGAGAACAACTCAGGACAAAATCTCTAATAAAAAAACAAGTATCGTTAATAATTTCGCGATCGTTACTTTGGAGGAACTTAATCATAGAATCAACCGCCCCAGGCGATGCAACAACCTCAGCCATGTATTCTGTATCTCCCAAGTAGTTAATATATTTGCGGATTTTAGTCTCAAACATTATCTGTCTTTATTTTCTCTGTTCAGCGATGACAGCTTCACGCGACGTTTTTCGCGAGAAAGAGGCACTAAAGCAGGAGCTTTAATATTAGCATCGCTCTCTTTCAAACTCTCAACAATCTTAGATAATTCTGCAATTGTCGGTGCTTCAAAAACCCGGCGCAAAGGCAACTCTACTGCGAAAGCATCTCGCACTCTCGAAACAAGCTGAGTCGCCAGCAGCGAATGGCCTCCCAATTCAAAGAAATTGTCCCGGATACCCACTCGCTTTATCCCCAAAACCTCAGCCCAAATTTTCACTAAAACTTCCTCAATAGAAGTATGAGGCGCAACATAACCGCCAGCCCATTCTAACTTAATCGGCTCCGGTGCAGGCAAAGCGAGGCGATCGACCTTTCCGTTAGCCGTCACAGGTAGCGACTCCAGCACCACAAAAGCCGACGGAATCATATATTCCGGCAGTTTTTCTGCTAGATAAGCCTGCAACTGTGGCACTAATTTACGCGCTGCTTTAGCTTGTAAGGGATTGTTAGCATAAGAGCGCCAAGGACGCAAGCGAGCGCTTCTGGTTTCTCGCACAAAATCTCTAGTTTCGCCCCGTACAAACACTACATCGTAGCGCCCTTGACTGTCGGAATTAGACCAACTAATATTAACATTATACGGAACTTCCAAAGCATACCAAGCTTCGGGATCGACTCCTAAATTATCGACTTTTTCCACAGCTTTTTGCAACTGACCTGCTGTTGCAAATTTATCGACAACAGACAGCAACTCTGCTGCCTTAACTGCTGCCGTTACCCGCGCATTAGGCACATTAGCAATTCTTAAAACATCGAGTTGATTTTCCAATAATATTTGTTGCACCTTGCTAACAGTCAGATTCTGATTTTCATCCAACCAATCCAGCCGTTTTTCTGCGCCCCACTCCTCTTTTGGCGATAATTTTGGGCGTGCTGTTTCAGACGCAATATGCAAAATAGCATTGTACCGAAAATCAGTTAACTCATTGCGAGCACTACCGCGAATTAATTGAATCTCTACGCCGTCAATCTGCGGAAAGCGGTGCTTTAATGCGCTAAAAAAATCTGGTTCAATAACTAACTCTGTTTCTTGAAAAATTTGCATTTGTACTCGCT
This sequence comes from Microcoleus sp. K4-B3, assembly GCF_036704615.1. Classification (NCBI taxonomy): domain Bacteria; kingdom Bacillati; phylum Cyanobacteriota; class Cyanophyceae; order Oscillatoriales; family Microcoleaceae; genus Microcoleus; species Microcoleus sp. K4-B3. The sequence goes on along the minus strand of NZ_JAUBSF010000002.1, from coordinate 94,775 downwards.
GCTGCAACTGTTCGCCCGCGAGAGAAGGTTCGGCTTGATACAGTTGTACCGAAGTGTGGAAAGCTGCCAGCAGCGGCAAGCTGCGGACATCTCCGATGAATATAAAGCCGCCGGGAGCAGTTGCTTTCACCGCACCTTCTAGCACCTGCACGAGATAGTCGATAGTCGGGAAATATTGCACGACAGAGTTGATAATTACTGCGTCAAAAGCTGCTGTCTCTACTCCTTCAAAGTCTGTCGCCATTTTCTGAAGCAGCGTTACATTAGCTAACTGTTGATTTGCCAAGTGCTGCTGAATATAGTTGAGCGAAATAGGTGAAAAGTCGGTGCCGCAATATTGAGTGCAGCGAGGCGCAATTTGGAACAGCAACAAACCTGTGCCGCAGCCAATTTCTAACACTCGGCTGGGCTGCAAAGCTAAAATTTGGGCGGCTTGATTGTTCGCCCAGTCGCGCACCTGTTCTGCTGGGATTGGCTGATTGGTATAACTGCTATTCCAGCCGACAATATTAAAGGTTGGATCTGACTCAACAGCAGGTTGATTGTAAGTTTCATTGTAGAGCATTTGCCACTGCAAAACCTGTTCATTTTGCAATTGCATTATTTGGTTTTTTTCGCTGGCAACGCTATATTCAGGATTCAGGGCAATATAAGCGACTAAACGTTTATCTCCCTGTCCATCTTCGGAAGCTATTGCTACAGTTTGGTGCACCGCCGGATGTTGAGTTAATACTGTCTCAATTTCTCCTAATTCGATGCGGAAACCGCGAATTTTTACTTGTTCGTCAATGCGTCCCAAAAATTCCAGGTTGCGATCGGCTCTGTAGCGTACTAAGTCGCCGGTTTTGTAAATTCGCTCTCCTGAATTTTGTTTAAACTCAGATGTTGCACCATTATCTAGAACAGGCAAGATGCCTGTTCCACAATAAAATTTATCTCTTGTGGAACAGGCATCTTGCCTGTTCCTAAACAAGTCATTGAAAATGGTGCCTGAATTTGGTTTAAAAGGATTGGAAATAAATCGTTCTGCTGTTAAATCTGGGCGGTTGAGGTAGCCGCGAGCGAGTCCGTTTCCGCCGATGTACAATTCGCCAACAACCCCCATTGGTACGGGCTGCAAATATTTGTCTAATATGTAGATTTGAGTGTTAGCAATGGGGCGGCCAATTGTCGGGGCGATGTCTGTTTGCTCTGTTACAGGAATATAACCGGAAGTTGTGACGACGGTGTTCTCGGTTGGGCCGTAATTATTTACTAGCTTAAATGGATGGGATTTTAAAGGATGTTGTTGCAGTTTTTCGCCGCCTGCGAGCAAGATTCGCAACGCTGTTATTTGAGGCCAATCTAATAGCAAAACTTTCTCGGCTAAAGGTGTTGGCAAAAAGCTAATTGTAATTGCTTTTGATACTAACCAGTTTTGCAGTTTTTCAGGATCTCGCCTCATGTCATCTTCTGGAAAGTAGATGCTAGCTCCCGCGGCGAGATAAGGCCAAATTTCCCACCCGCAAGCATCAAAGCCGATCGCAGCAATTTGCGTTGCTCGATCGCCCGCTGACACCTCAAACTCTCTTTGATGCCAAAAAACGAGATTTAACAAGCTCCCGTGCTCAATTTCAACTCCTTTCGGCTTTCCCGTGGATCCGGAGGTGTAAATCGCGTAAACCAGATTTTCGGCTGTGGCTGCGCTGGTGGGATTGTCGGCAATTTCTTGGGAAATCATCTCCCAGTCTGTGTCTAAACAAACTATCTGTAAATTGGGCGAGCGCAAATTCTCTACCCATTGCTGCTGAGTTAACACAACAGATAATTGAGCATCTTTTAGCATAAAGCTCGATCGCTCAGCAGGATAGCTCGGATCTAAAATTAAGTAAGCTCCTCCCGCTTTCAGGATACCTAACATCCCCACGATCAGATCGAGCGATCGCCCGCAGCAAAGCCCGACTAAAACTTCCGCCCCAACCCCCCTTTTTTGCAGATAACGTGCTAGTTGGTTGCTGCGGAGATTTAGCTCTCGATAGGTGACTCGCTCATCTCCAAATACCAGCGCCACCGCATCCGGTGTCCGATCGGCTTGCATTTCAAATAGCTGATGGATGCACAAATCTTGCGGATTATCCGCCTGAGTATTGTTGCATTCAACTAACAAATGATAGCGCTCTTGGGCGCTCAAATATTGCAAGTTTGCTATGCGCTGTTCGGGATTCGCCACAATGCTTTCTAACAGAGTTTGAAAATGCCCGATCAGGCGCGCAATCGTAGCTTCATCAAATAAATCGGCGCTGTAAATAACCATGCCGCTGATACCCTCCGAGCTATCAACCCACAGCTTATTGCTGGGCGATTGGTTGCTTCCCGAGCTGTTGGGCGATCGCTCCCACAAATGAAACTCCAAATCAAACCGCGCTGTACCCACATCTAACTGCTGCGGGCTGAGTGTTAATTCTGGCAATTCTAACTGATTCCCCGGCGCGTTTTGCAGCGCAAACGCCACCTGAAATAAGGGATTTTGGTTCAACGCGCGATCGGGGTGCAGTTCTTCTACTAACTTCTCAAACGGCAAATCTTGGTGAGCGTAAGCTCCTAATGCTACCTCTTTGACTCGGTTTAAAAGTTCCCGAAAAGTTGGATTTCCCGACAAATCTGTACGCAACACCAAACTGTTGACAAAAAACCCGATTAATGCTTCAATTTCACTGCGGTTGCGATTGGCGATCGGCGAACCTACAACAATATCTTCTTGCTGCGCGTAATGGTAAAGCAACGTTTTAAAAGCAGCCAGCATAGTCATAAACAGCGTCACTCCTTCGCGCTGGCTCAACGTTTCTAAAGCCTCGCTCAGTTGTTTTGGCAGTTGCAAAAATTGCCTTTTGCCTCGGTAACTTTGAATTGGTGGCCTGGGGCGATCCGCAGGCAAATTTAGCATAGAAATGCCCTTTAACTGCTGTCTCCAGTAAGCAAGCTGCCTTTCTAAAACTTCCCCTTGCAGCCATTCGCGCTGCCATTTTGCAAAATCAGCATACTGGATCGACAAAGCCGGTAAAGGCGAAGATTTTTCGCTAGCAAATGCCGTGTAAAGTGCGCCTAATTCCTGAATAAGCACTCCGATAGACCAACCATCGGAGACAATGTGGTGCATATTCAGCATTAGTAAATATTCGGCATCATCTAACTGCAATAATGTGACTCGCAGCAACAAGTCATTGGACAAATTGAAAGACCGTTGAGCTTCCTCAGCCGTGAGCCTGTTTGCTTCAGTTTGTCGAGATTCCTGTGGCAAATTTCGCAAGTCCACTACATTAATCGGGAGGTGGAAAGCAGCAGCTATTCTCTGAACTGGTTGCCCCGAAACTACTGCTAGAGTCGTGCGTAAAGCTTCGTGGCGGCGCACAATTTCATTGAAGGTTTGTTGCAGCGCCCTCAAATTGAGCGAACCTGTCAAACGCAATGCTGCGGGAACATTATAGAAGGGATTGTTCGGGACTAATTGGTCGAGAAACCACAAGCGCTGCTGTGCAAAGGAAAGCGATAGATTTCCGTCCCGTCCCATAGGAACAATCGGTGCAGGAGTGAAACTAGAAGTACGATTAGCTGCTTTTAAAAATGAAATAATTTCGGCTTTTTTATGAGAAATTTCGGCGCGCAGTTCGGGTGTAAGAATTCCTTCGGGAGCGTTGCAGCGCAGGCGATCGCCCTCAACAAAAACATTAATATCTAGACTGCGAAGGTAAGATAAAAACTCAACTAACTCCACTGTGACAGAATCTCTGGCATTTGGCGATGAGCTCGATATTTTTGGCTCGGGCATTTTGAGTCATCCTGTCATTACTTGGGCAAATCAATAAATTAAATTCCACCAGCGCACAATTTAAGAGCTTAACTTACCCCTTGCTTACTGTGGCCTAACCTGAGTATGATCCTGTTTGATTTCGCAACCCAAATTCTACCCAAGGTTTCAGCTTATGCCGTTCATGCCCTTCAATTTCCTGTTCCTATGGCTGGTAGGATTGCTGTCGATCGGGGTACTTGGCGGAGGTATATACATTATTTACGAATGGTACATCGGCGAACTTGTAGGGATTTCCTACTTAGTCAGCGGAGTGTTGATGCTTCTTTGGTCTGTTGGCGGGCGCTTTATCAGTTTGCCACTGTTCCGCCGCCCCGGTGCTGACGAACCCAAGCCGACCCGAACGGGTACGGTGCAGCGGGTAGAGAGGCCTGATGGCACTATTTTACAAGTAGAATTCTACGGCCCAGAGGACGGACAGCCGATTATCCTCTCCCATGGTTGGGGGCCCAACAGTATGGTTTGGTATTACGCGAAACGGCAACTAAGCGATCGCTTCCGAGTGATTGTTTGGGATCTTCCAGGTTTGGGAAAATCCACTCGACCAAAAAACAGCGACTATTCCCTAGAAAAATTTGCCCGCGATCTCGAAGCCGTCATTGCCCTAGCAGGAAATAAACCTGTTATCCTACTCGGACACAGCATGGGTGGCATGATTTCTCTAACATTCAGTCGGCTTTTCCCAGAACTTCTCGGTAGTCGAGTAGCTGGTTTAATTCTGGTAGATACCACTTATACTAATCCCGTCAAAACGGCTATTTTTAGCGGTTTATTACGCGCTTTGCAGAAGCCGCTGCTCCAACCTATCCTCTATCTCACCATAGCTCTTGAACCGATTATGTGGGGAATGACTTGGCTGAGCTATCTCAATGGTTCACTGCACATCAGTGTAGAATTATCGGGATTTAAAGGCACTGAAACGCGCGGTCAATTAGAGTTTTCAGCTTTATTATCAGCCTTGGGTTCTCCCGGCGTTCTCGCTCGCGGCACGCTGGGAATGCTCAAATTTGACGAAACAAAAACTTTGCGATCGATTGACATTCCAGTGTTGGTGATCTGCGGTGATTCAGATATCGCCACTACCCCCCCAGCTAGCCTGCGGATGAAAGCAGAATTACCTCAAGCAGAGCTAGTTACTATAAAGCGAGGAGGACACATGGCATTAATCGAGCATAACCAAGAGTTTGCCGAAGCTGTCAGGGCATTCTGCACTGAAATTTTGTGACTAAAAATGTGAGTTAAAATCTTGTAGGTTCTGGCTGGGGATACCTTAAAATTCGGCGTTGTACAATTTGATGATGATTATTGTGGGGTGTCCCGCCTGCTGTGAAAATACACGCCTTCGGGCGACAAACTGAGACTAAACGAAGCCAGCATCAGTGTTATAAATCGCCAAGCTCGTATGAAGGTCATTTTGCTCTGCCTCCTAATAGTAATCTCGGCACTTCTGAAAAGTCTCACCGTCTAACGCCAGCTTTTCTGGCTGATTCAGATAGTTCATAACGTAGCGTGTGCGTAGCGCTCTGAACGTAGAGGTCGAGTCGAGCGTAGATGCGCGCTTGTATGTCGCTGGCGATGCTAATTGAACTTGTGTCATCATTTTCCTTATTTTTCCGTTTCATTACTCGGTCTTCGCTTCCAGCATTTCATCCCCGTTTAGTGCTTTGCGATCGCTAAAGGTCTTTGCTGTGAGTAACCTGCGACTTTAATTAAATCGGCTGCTTTTTCACCGATCGCAATTGTCAGCGCGTTAGTATTTCCTGTGGTCAGAGTTAGCATGATTGAGGCATCGACGACCCGCAACCCCTCAACCCCATGTACCCGTAATTCGGGGTCTACAACCGCCATTGGATCAGTTCCCATTTTGCAGGTGCCGACCGGATGGTAAACGCTATCACAAGCGTCCCGGACGTAAGCAACGAGTGCTTCATCGCTAGTCACGTCGATACCGGGAGCAAGTTCCTCCCCTCGAAACTCATCGAAGCCACTTGTCTCAAACAATTTGCGGAGTAATTTAATCCCTGTAACTAGCTTTTGCATATCGACTTCACTTTGAAGATAGTTCAGTCGAATCAGCGCTGTGTCTTTGGGCTGGCGCGATCGTAAACTGACACTTCCAATGTTTTGAGGATGAGTCAAAGACGCTACACCAAAGAATCCCGGACCAGACAAACGGTTGGCGACCACGCAGCCTGCCTAACCTGCACCAATCACGATGTAGTCATATTGAGTTATGCCATTCTCTTTCTCTACTATCTGTAGTGGATTAATTTCGTCATGAATGAACGAGAATTGATTGGTTTAAACAGTGCTCGCTGAAACCAGTTGGAAGTGCGGCACATAGGATACAAAAAATCAGATGGCACCCCAGCCCAGGACAAAATCAGGGGTTTAATTTTGTTCTAGACTGAGAGGATTGCTATGTTCTCGTAGCATCCTGCGGAGGGTAAAGTTCCGGGCGGACCAAGAAGTTCGTCGCCAATTTCAGCAGCAATGCGCTCAATCAGCGCCATGTCCGGTGTTTCTGCCTCATCTAGCGTCCCCGTTGTGGCGATCAACCGAGCAAAGCCGCTGGGCGCAGCAACGACTAACAATCGAGCGGGCCGATCGCTGAGCGAGCCGACTACGTGGGGCGTGCCTAGAGTAATCAGGAAGCTTTCGCCTGCATTTAGCACAACCTTGTTTTCACCTGCCCAGACTGTGACCTCCCCTTCTAACACATACACCTGTTCGGAATAGCGCGTGTGTCGGTGCGGAGGAGTCTGTATGCCAGATGGGAAGTAGCATTCGATCAGATCGTACTGACCTCCAGTTGTGGTGGCATCGGCAATGATGTTGAAGCGAGCACCTAAAAACCAGAGAGATTGTGTCATGAGATTGCTCCTATTGGTGAATGAGTGGTTGATTACGGTTGCTAAATCAGCATCCATGTTCGGGCGGTGGAGATACCACCTCAATTCCCTGCTTCGCTGAGACGGCGATAATGCTATCGATGTCTAAGGTGCCTGCAGCAGTGAGCTTCGACAGATCCTCGAAGAAGTTTTCGATGCCTGCCGGGACGAAGAGGGTAAGCATCCTGGCAGGTGTGGTGCCAATATTCTTGTAGGAATGCGGCGTGCCTTTGGGCGCAGTCATAAACCAGCCTGCGGTTGCCGTCATAGCGTGATCGCCAATCTGAAAGGCAAAGGTTCCCTCCAGAATATAAAACGACTCATCTTCGCGCCGATGTAGATGTAGTGGCGGTCCCGATTGTGGCTCGTCGATCACTTCAATTAAGGTGTAGGCACCGTCTGTATCCGTGCTGACCGCTTTGAAAGTTACCGTTTCCCCTGGCAGTACCTCGATCGATCTACCAACGCCTGCTGGAACGGCGATGTTCTTCAAAATAGTTTCCATGAATCATCCTCCTTGGATGTATTAGTTGTGTTGCAAAAACTTTTTAAGTAGTTCTATCTAAATCTGTTCAGCCTTGCTCGCAGCAACAAAAATTTGTTTACTGCTTTCATTCTTCAACGTTCATTCATTTCAGACCACTCAAATTCCCTGAGTTAAGCAGCAAGTTAATCTTTCTATTTCTAAAGACGGGTTTTTGAATGGAGTTGCGGTGAGGTCAGGAAAGCCCCTTCACGGCTGTGCCTTGGCGGTAGAGTATTGCCAGATATCTTCAAAGCGCTTATATTCTTCGATATCCGAGGAAAGTTTTTGGCTCGGCGCCGGCTGCGCGTTGTTCACAAGCATATCAATTCATCCATTTGGTGTACAAGTTTTACTCATAATGGAGCGATCGTTCTTGAACACCTCTAAAGTCCCCTTCCCTTGATGATCTCCCTTACCACTAAGCACTTGATATTTATAGTTGCTATTCTTAAACTTATAAACTTGAGCCGATCCTGTATCCTCTCTAGTTCCCTTGCCCAAACTCAAATTACCTTGAGGACTTGTAGAACGGTAGAGAAGTTCGCCCGAATTATGCCTTTTCCAAACATTAACATTGTATCCACCTTGGCACTTCAAACTGAGTACCAAGTCAGCAGTAGAGTCAGCCGAGGCTGGTAAGACCAGATAAGTTGAAACACCAGTCATCAAACCAAGCAGTAATGCAAATCGCTTCAGTAGTGTTTTCATAGTTTCCTCTTGCAGTTTTGAGCGTTCCGTTTTCTTCTTATCTACTTCTACCTAGCCAGTTGACGACTGGTCGTGAACCGGCTCCATGTATAGCCTTGCCCACGCGATGATTCCGTTGCGTAGGCCAGCAACGACTACACCACGAATATTCAGTGCCGATCCGGACGTGCGCGTACCTTGCCAGTGCCATTCAGCCCAGGCGAGTTCACAGTGGATCGTCGAAGCGACCAAAGTTGCACGTAAATCTGGAACTTGGGCAAAGAGGGCAGTCCAGTTCTCCCGGACTTGGGCTAGTCCGGTGAAGGCACTCTCAGGATGCAGCGGTTGTTCGCCTTTGAAATCGTTAGCGAAGCAGCTCACGAACGCGTCAACGTCGTGTGCGTTGATGGCATCAGACATTCGTTGAAGCACTGTTGGCATCTCATGTTGGGCTTCCGCGCTCATGTTTCCTGTTGTGTTAGGCATATTTCAATCAAGGATTGTAGAAGCGTTCTCTAAACTGAGCGAGATCGCTTTTTTCAGTGTGCGATTCTCCTCTGATTCTTAGGCTACGCCAACACTAAATATCTTTGCTGTAAAACGCCACCTGCGACTTTAATCAAATCGGCTGCTTTTTCGCCGATCGCGATCGTCGGCCCATTCGTATTCCCCGTAGTGATGGTTGGCATGATCGAAGCATCGACAACACGCAACCCCTTGATTCCATGTACCCGTAATTCAGGGTCTACTACTGCCATTGGGTCAGTGCCCATTTTACAAGTTCCCACCGGATGGTACACCGTGCTGGCAGTGTTTCGGATGTAAGCAACGAGTGCTTCATCAGTAGTCACGTCGGCACCTGGAGCAATTTCTGCACCGCGAAACTCATCAAAGGCACTGTTGTGGAACAATTGGCGCGTTAATTTAATCGCAGCCACTGACTTTTGCACATCGGCTTCACATTGCAGAAAGTTCATCCGAATTATTGGTGCATCTTTGGGATCGGACGATCGCAAACTAACACTGCCGACGCTTTGCAGATCCGTCACAGAGATGACCCCTGAGAACCCAAAATCAGCGGGAGTATAGCCCGGTGATAACAACTGGATGGGAGCGAAAAAAAACTGTAAATCCGGTACAACCTCCGAATCGCTCTCGCTATGCAAGAATAATCCAGCTTCTCCGATGCTACTCGTGCCAGCAAAGTGTAGATCCTGGGTTGCCTGATGCACCACAGAAAGAGAAAGGTGGTCTTGCAGGTTTTGACCGACACCCGGCAGATCGACCACGACCGAAATCCCCATTGCTTGCAAATGTTTTGCATCCCCAATGCCAGACAGCATCAGCAGCTTGGGCGAATCGAACGCACCCGCACTTAAGATCGCTTCCCGATCGACCCCGATCTGGTGCAGCGTACCCTCGTGCAGATATTCCACTCCAACGGTGCGAGTGCCCTCAAATAACAATCGAGTGACCAACGCCCCAGTTGTTACTGTCAAATTGGGACGCTGGAGAATGGGCACCAGGAAGGCAGCCGCTGTACTGTGGCGTTTGCCATCTTTAATGGTGCATTGATAGCGTCCTACTCCTGCCTGCTGCACCCCGTTGAAATCAGGGTTGTAGTTGTAGCCCAATGCCATTGCTGCATCTATATATCGTTGAGAAATGGCAGTAGGCGCGATCGAGTCGGTTACGCTTAATTCTCCATCAGTCCCGTGAAACTCGGATGCGCCTCGTGAGGAGTGCTCAGATTTCTTGAAATAGGGCAAAACATCCTGGTAACTCCAACCGGGATTACCTAATTCTTGCCAGCGATCGTAATCCCGATGATTGCCTCGAATATAAATCATCAGATTAATCGCACTGCTGCCACCCAAAACTTTGCCGCGGGGACAATAGATTTTGCGATTATTTAAGTACGGTTCTGGTTCGGAAAAGTAGCCCCAATCCACCTCGGAACCTAGTAAGCTCAAGGCTGCTGACGGGCTTTGGATCTCTGGTTTCGTATCCGGGTTGCCCGCTTCGAGTAATAACACTGTTGTTTTACTGTCTTCTGTCAAACGGTTGGCAACTACGCAGCCTGCCGAACCAGCACCGATAATAATGTAGTCATAGTTCATCATGGAATTCTCCTTCTCTGCTGTCTGTCGTGGATTAATCAGACCTTAATGGCTAGCGAGAATACGTCAAGTTTCCATTTTGATTCTCTATTCCCCGAATCAAAATTGATGTTGACTTGGTTGAGCCATTAACTAAACGACATCTTGCTAATAAAGTCGCTCCGGTATTATCAATATTCTTACAAGAAACTTGATAACTGCTAGCGGCTCTTGGATTGCGAGAATACGTCAAGTTTCCATTTTGATTCTCTATTCCCCGAATCAAAATTGATGTTGACTTGGTTGAGCCATTAA